>CAZZHP010000030.1:0-10056 GCA_964653925.1 uncultured Eubacteriales bacterium
ATGCCTCGCCTGCGGCATCATCACGGGTACAGCCTATAATCTGCATATCGGTATAATCGTTAACCTTGACAATATGACTATGACCGCCCGACACAACCAAGCACAAGAACGGCGGTTTAAGGTCGCTGTGGGCAATATAATTTGCCGCTATATGCGAACGCAAATGGTGGGTAGGCACGAGTGGCAGGCCTGTTGCAAGCGACACCCCTTTGGCGAAATTAACACCGACAAGCAACGCTCCTATCAGCCCTGGTGCGTGAGTAACTGCGAGTGCATCTATATCGGACAAGGTGCAGTTTGCCTCCTGCAACGCAGTCTCGACAACTGCCGATATATTCTCGGCATGTCTGCGTGAGGCTATCTCCGGCACAACTCCGCCGTATAATCTATGCTCCGCAACCTGTGTCGCAATTATTGATGACAACACACTTCTGCCGTTCTCTACAACGGCAGCGGCAGTTTCATCACACGAAGATTCTATTGCAAGTATTTTCATTATAAATCTCCCTTTTTACCTTTTGATTACTTTTTAAATTTTATTTACCAAAAAATTTAGTCATAAGTATAGCGTCTTCTGTCGGCGAGGAATAATAATTCTTCCTCTGTCCGACCTTTTCAAAACCGCATTTTTGGTACAAATTTATAGCGGGGATATTACTCTCTCTGACTTCAAGCGTCAGCATATACAGATTATTTTGCACCCCAAAATCAACAAGATAATCAATAAGTGCCTTACCTATGCCATTTTTGCGATACTCAGGAAAAACCGCCACATTAAATATATAGCCCTCGTCGGCAGGCACCTCCATACCGATATAGCCCAGCACCTCGCTACCGACCGTTGCGACAAAATAACGGGTGTTGTCCATAGCCAGACTCTCTGCGAGCATTTGCTCGGTATACGGGTGAGCAAAGCAAGTCCGCTCCAACTTAGCAACAACAGGGATATTCCCCGTTGTCATCGGAATTATCTGCATAAATTTGCTCTCAAATTGTTTTAGTAACTTTTCGCACTCGGTTATTAACATATCCCGACATTTGCGATAAACCTCAATATCCGCTCCGTAAGGGTCAGCGACTGCGTTCGGAATGTAAATTTTGCTCTCGCTTACCCCCATATTTTGCAACGCAAGAGCGTGACTTGCGGTCATCACAAAGAAAATATCAGTCCCCTGCAAGGTTTGCAGGTCTATCTGTTTGCTTGTGTGGTGGCTTATATCAATGCCTATCTCGGCACAGGCTGTCACCGACTTGTCGGTAACAGGCAGACCGTTAACTGTGCTAAGCCCCACGCTCTGCACCCTTGCCTGTGGCAGTTTAGTATAAGATATTTTTTTAAAAATTCCCTCTGCCATCGGACTTCTGCAAGTGTTGCCTGTACAGACAAAGGTTACTGTAATTTTGTCCAAATATTTCACCTTATCTTTGTTATTATAAATTTTGAGCAATTATTTTGATTAACCCTTTGCATCGTACCAAGTCCTGCCGACAAAGGCATCTGCCACAAGTGGCACGAGCAGAGTAACAGCACTCTCCATCTCCTGTTGCAAGATTTCACAAACTCTGTCCGCCTCATTCTCGGGACATTCTACTATCAATTCATCGTGAACCTGTAATATGAGCCTTGCTTTCAGTCCGCTCTGTTTAAGGCTGTTGCGAACCTTAATCATAGCAATCTTGATAATATCCGCCGCCGTTCCCTGTATCGGCATATTGCGTGCAACCCTTTGCCCAAACGCTTGGGTAATCTTGTTAGTTGCGGTCAACTCCGGCAAATACCTCCTGCGATTAAACATAGTTTGCACATAACCATATTCTTTGGCATTTGCAATTACCTCCTGCATATACTTGTCCACTCCGCTGTAATGTTCAAGATAAGCCTTAATATAGTTAGATGCCTCCCTGTTAGTAACACCAATATCCTTAGCAAGCGAGAACGCACCTATGCCGTAAACGATACCAAAATTAACCGCCTTTGCCCTGCTACGCATAATAGGAGTAACCATATCGGTCGGTATGTTAAACACCTGCGATGCCGTTACAGTGTGAATATCCACTCCGCTCTTGAACGCTTCTATCATATTTTTGTCATTTGCAATATGAGCAAGCACCCTTAACTCAATCTGCGAGTAGTCGGCATCTACAAGGACATTTCCCTCACCGGCACAAAAGAACTTACGCATCTCTTTGCCTATCTCGGTTCTGACAGGGATATTTTGCAAGTTAGGCTCGGTAGAGCTTATTCTGCCTGTGCGTGTCTCGGTCTGATTAAAATTAGTGTGAATTTTGCCCGCCTGTGATGCAAGCTTTAACAGCCCGTCGCAATAAGTCGACTTTAACTTGGCATAAGTCCTGTATTTAAGCACCATATCAACAACAGGGTGGGCGTACCTTAACTCCTCGAGAACCTCTGCGTTAGTGCTGTAACCCCTTTGCGTTTTCTTTTTGGCAGGCAGTCCCAACTTTTCAAACAAGGCAACACCGAGTTGTTGCGGAGATTTAATGTTAAATTCATAGCCTACGCTCTCGTAAATTTCCTTTTGCAGAGCGTTCATCATTGACTCCATATTGTCGCCGTATGACTTAATGCCGTCTCTGTCCACCTTGAACCCGCTGTTCTCCATCTCGGCAAGGACTTGTGCAAGGGGAATTTCTATATCCCTCAAAAGTCCGTCTTGATTATACTCCTTTAATTTGGCTGATATTTTATCCCAAAGCCTTAACAGGCAATAACACAATATAATGTAGTCAGTGGAGTTGTCGACCACATTATCAACATTATCAACATAGTTATCAACATTTATTGTTGATATGTCAACTTCATATTCGGCACAGAGCCTGTCCATAGCATAGTCGGAACTCGACGGATTGAGCAAATACGCACCGAGCATAACATCAAATTCGACATTTGCAAACTCTAAATTATTCCTGTCAAGATAAGCAAAAATCTCTTTGGAATTATATACAACTTTCCTGCAATTTGAGGTCAAAATACCGATAATATCCGCCCTGTCACTCGACACATAGACATTACTGCCATCACAAACATATATAGCAGTGACCTCTCTGTCATTGTCAAATATAGGAAAAACTGCGACAACATCGCAATTTTGAGGTATTTTATTGTAAATTACATTCAGTTTTACCTTATTGTCCGCTCCCGCCTTATCCTCGTTTGCGGTGATTTTAATATCTTTAAGCCCCATTTTGTCAATAAGCGAGAAAAGTTCGAGTTTGGTCATCATCTGCACGGCTGACTGAATATCACCCTCGCCTACCTTGTAACTGTCCATATCGGTGTCAATCGGAGCAGTACAGCAAATCTCGCCCAACATTCGGCTCAAAACGGCATTGTCCTTGCTTGCTGTCAGCTTTAACCTTATACTGTCCTTGACATCTATTGTATCAATGTTATCGTAAATATACTTTATTGTGCCAAACTTCTTGATAAGGTCGCCTGCACCCTTTTCGCCTATACCGGCAACACCGGGGATATTGTCGGAACTGTCGCCCTGAATAGCCTTAATCTCGATAAGTCCCGACGGCTCAACACCGTATTTATCCATAATTTCGGCTTTGTCATAAATTATCGCAGTCGGCGAGCCTTGTTTGGTTGCCGCCAAACGGACCGTAGTTTTGTCCGTTACAAGTTGTAAACTGTCCCTGTCACCTGTGGCAATTACACATTCACCGCCGACACTCTCGCACGCACGGGATAATGTACCCAAAATGTCATCTGCCTCGTAACCCTCACAGGTTACAAGTTTGTAGCCGAGTGCCACGAGCAAGTCTTTGAGCGGTTGCATTTGCGAGGCAAGTTCGGTCGGCATTCCCTTGCGTTGTGCCTTGTAACCGCTATAAGCCAAATGCCTAAATGTAGGTGATTTGAGGTCAAACGCAATAGCCACTCTGTCGGGGTCGGTATCGGCCTTAATCTTGTTAAACATAGTCAAAAAGCCATAAATAGCGTTTGTAAATTGTCCGTCTTTGGTAGTAAGCGGACGGATACCGTAATAAGCACGGTTAAGTATACTGTTACCGTCAACAACAAGCAGTTTCATAATTTATACATCACATCCATAACTTTTCCATTTTGAATAAAAATGCGCGGTACACGCTTGCCGATAATGCAAAGAACCTCGTAATTTATAGTATTTGACCAGCGGGCAAGGTCGTCAACTGTCGGCTCGCCGTGACTGCCATCACCAAAGACCAACACCTCATCACCAATATGTACACCTTGAATATCGGTAACATCAAGCATTGTCTGGTCCATACAAATTCTGCCGACAATCTTAGCCCTTTGTCCGTTGACAATCATATAGCCGTCTTTGGCATATTGTCTGATGTAGCCGTCAGCATATCCAATAGGCACGGTGGCAACCCTCATCTGTCGGTCTGCCGTAAAGGTTCTGCCGTAACTGACCGTTGCCCCAACAGGAATTTGCTTGACAAACGATACAGTAGATTTGAGCGTCATCAGCGGTTTAAGCGGTAATTTACCTGCCAATTTGGCTGACGGAGCAAGTCCGTACAAGATTATACCTGCCCTGACCATATCAAGATAACTGTCAGGGTAACTCTCGATAGCACCACTGTTAGAACAATGCCTTATCGGGATATTTATGCCCTTTTTGGCTAACTTGTCAACAACATATTTAAAATTATCAGCCTGTCTGTCGGTGAAGATTTTGCCCTCTGCACATTCATCTGCTACCGCAAAATGAGTGAAAATTCCCTCGACACTCAGGTTAGGCAGCAAGCAACTGTTGTAAATATCCTCTATCGAGTCCATATCCCTTGGGAACTCTTGGCACATAAACCCGAGCCTGCTCATACCTGTATCTAATTTAATATGAATTTTGCATTTAACACCTGCCTCTGTCGCCTCTTTGGATAGCAACTCGGCATATTCTTTGCAATAAACCGCCTGCGAAATATTGTTGTAAAACAGGTGGTTAGCCCTGTTTGGCGGAGTATAGCCCAAATTCAAGATAGGGCAGTCAATACCGCCGTCACGCAGTTCTTTGCCTTCATCAAGGTTAGAAACCGCAAGGAATTCAGCCCCCATATCCTGATACAGTCGGGCAAGGTCAACCGCACCATGCCCGTAGGCATCTGCCTTGACAACACAGCAGATTTTGGTGTCTTTACCCACATAGTCCCGAATAACACTAAAATTATGCTTAGCATTATCCAAGTTAATTTCTGTCCAAGTCCTCTTAACATATTTCATAGAAATGTCCCTTTTATATTTGTATTTGTAATTGCTTTAAGTTTATACATTTATATTCACTTGCTAACTTATATAGTATCTCAATTATATTATAACTTATTTTGCATACTAAAACAAGGGTTATTTGCTAAATATTCAGCAACTGTCCTTGTTAAATTTGTAATAATTGTGCATTTCAATATGGTCACTTATGTGATATAGTATTATTGTAGATTATATAAGATACAAAATTCAGTATAAGGGAGGTTTTTTGATGTCCGACAATAGTAAAGATGTGCTGATTTTTACGGACTTGTCCGTTGTCGGTGGCTGTTCTGCGAGCAGTATGAGCAATATTCTGGCGACTCTGGGACATTCTGCCCATATATTGCCGACAGCGATTTTGTCAACACACACGCTTGGGTTCGGTAAACCTGCGATTATAAATATTGACAGTTTTCTGGCAGAAGCAGTAGAGCATTACAGGGTGCAAAATTTGCAGTTTGATGCCGTTTGTATCGGTTGGCTCGGCGGTAACGGAACACGGGATATTTGCTTTAAACTCCTGCAAAATAATCAAAATGCCTTTGTTATGCTTGATACTGTTATGGCGGATAACGGCAAACTGTACAGTAATTTTGACAAAGGTGCGGTCGATATAATGCTTGACCTTTGCAAGTATGCCGACTTAATTACTCCTAATTTAACGGAGGCTCTGTTATTGCTCGGTGAACCTGTTACAGAGCAGATTATAGGGGAGCCTGTCACAGTCGAACAAATAGGGCAGATAGCGGATAGGTTAAGCTGGCTTTGCAGGGGAATGGTCGTTGTAAAAGGTGTAAATATTGCCGATGAGGGCAGATGTAATGCCTGCTTTGACAGGGCAAAAAACAGCCTGAATATCGTAAAATACGAGCAGATAGATATTTCTTTCCCTGGGACAGGTGATATATTCTCGGCGGTGCTTGTCGGTAAATTGCTCGGTGGTGGCAGTTTGTTTGACGCTGTCAAAGCATCGACCGAATTTATGAGTTATGTTGTAAAATACAGCGTTGATAATAATAGCGAGGTGCGTTTTGGGGTAAAACTCGAAAAGTGCCTTGATAAACTGAAAATTTAAAATTGTTGTAAAGGAGATATTATTATGAAAAGCGATAATCAAAATAAAACTCAAAGGTTAGTTTTGGTGGCACTTATGGCGGCGGTTTGCTTTGTAAGTACTTATTTTATCAAGATTGAGGTCCCTACTCCGGCAGGACTTACTATGATTAAGTCCGGTAATATTTTCTGCTTGCTTGCAGGAATGTTGCTGGGTGGTCTGTACGGTGGTTTGGCGGCAGGTATCGGCTCAATGCTGTATGACCTACTTAATCCTGCTTATATTGCGTCTGCACCATTCACACTCGTGTTCTTTTTTATGATGGCCTTTGTTTGCGGTACAATAAGTAGGGTCGGTGACAGAAGGGGCAACCAGACATTTTGGAATATTCTTGGTGCGGTTAGCGGTTCGGTGACTTATATGATACTTCATTTTTCTAAAAATATAATAACACTTATGTTATCGGGAAGTGCGTTTGTACCGGCGTTGGAGGCAATAAGTATCAAGATGGTGACATCACTTATTAACTCGGTCGTGGCGGTAATTTTCTCGTGTGTACTCGCACCTGTGCTTAAAAAGGTCCTGAGAAGATTTATGTAAATAATAATTATCAACCCTGCAAGGCAAAAGTTTTGTTCAAACTTTTTGCATGTGCTAACCTTTACAAAGCGAAAGTTTTGTTCAAACTTTTTCAAAAGTTTGTGGTTTCCAAAGGCATTTGTGGGGGTGAATTGCAATAGCACGCTATTGCAAGAGGGGACACTTTGCAAGAGAAAGTGTCCCCCTTTACATATAATACTTCACATAAGAATGTTAATTTTAAAAATTTTTAAAAACCCCTTGACAAGTGCAATTTTTATGAATATAATGAAAGTAACAGGACTCCCCACACCTCTCTAATTGAAGTGCCCCAAGGGGAGACATTTTTTATTAGGGAAGTACAAAATGAGTGAAGTTAAGCCACATAACATATAGTCAACAAATAGAAAAGTTAAAAAGCAGAGGTTGTATAGTAACAGATGATGTTTATTGCAAAACCGTTTTAGAAAACATAAGTTATTACATTAATTATCCGCTGATTATAAACATTATATAATATACACTGAATAAACAAAGAAAAATCTGCCAAACATATTACTACTATATTTTTTACAAAAGGAGATTATCTTATGATAAAAGGTGTAAACAGGCAGATTATCGAAGTTACCGATACAGGTAATATATACTACGAGAGGGCATTGTTAGTTGTCCGCCCACAGTATGCTACGGCTCAAAAAGAAGTTCTGGAGCGTGAGGCTAAACGAATGATAAAGTCACTCAAAGCACCCTCTAATATAAGTCGGAGTAAGTCCGTGTTGCTATGGTGTGTGCGTGTCGGCGTGACAATAGCCGTAAGCAGTGTGTTGTCGATATTGATTTATTCAAGATTTTTTTGATATTATAAATACCATAAATACCATAAATTTTTACGGTTTTTATTTTGCAAATTTTAAAGGGGACACTTTTTCGTGCAAAGTGTCCCCTCTTGCAATAGTTTTACTATTGCAATTCACCCCCACAAATGCGTTTGGGGGCATTATTTCGCACTAAATTGCTACCCGCAATTTAGTTGCGACCAAAGGCCTTGCCTTTGGAAACCACAAACTTTTGAAAAAGTTTGAACAAAACTTTCGCCTTGTTATGCGACGAGGTTATTCAGCATTTTAACCATTGACGGTAATGTCTGCACAACCGACTCGCTCCTGCATAATTTCGGCACGACCGAACCGAGAGTATATAAGTTCTCGGCTATATACAATGCTGACCCAAACTCTATCGCACTGCACCACTTAGGTCGCAACAACTCTATCTCGCTCGGCAAATCTATATCATACTCAAAATATATTTGTCCGCCTATCATATATGTCGGCAACTCTGTTGTTATTACCACGCATCTGTCTTTGAGCGACAGCGGAACATCTATCTTGCTCGGTGCAATAATCAAATCGCATACATTAAGCGACGCAAAGTTCTTAGTGAGCAAAAATGTCGCCCCCATATCCATTAATATCTCATCGGAAATATACATATATTCCTCAATGGACTGTGTCACAACTGTCAACTTGTCGCATACGCTCAGCAACGGTCGCACTATATCTATACAGTTACTGTCATAATCAATTATGCCAACCTTCAAATTGCTGTTTATCTCCCCCAGCATTTGCACCAACTTCAAGGCAAAATTAGAGCATAACCTCTGCGTAAATATATTACTGCTGAATATTTCAAAAATCTCTGTGTCCCTCGCCATCTGGTCGCACAACAAACACGAACTCTGTACCCCGACCGCTTTATGTAATTTCCTTAGATTTAACCTCTTGCCCCTTTGTCTGTATGTAACTTCCCTCACAATAATATCCCCCAATTTTTTTACATCAATATTATAACTGTCTCCCTTAATATTTCCCAAAATATTCCCAATACTGTTAGTATCTGTCCTCTCAATTTTAAGCGTTGTAACCATTATATCACCTGCTTAATTGTTTTTTGTAATTTAATTATACCCCATAGATATATCACATATTAGGTTATTTTGTCGATTACAAATAATTTTCTGCCATTATTTACCATTTTTTATTATTACTCTCAATTATTTTTCTCAATAATTTTCACTTTCTTATTTTACTACCAAATATTTATGTTCCCAAAGTCAAAAGGTGAGTTGCCGTTACAACTCACCTGCTTGATATATAATTATTACATATTACTTTGCATATTGTTTTGCATATTGTTTCTCATTTTATTATTAGTTTTTTTAAGGCAATTTGTGTCAAATGACGGGTTAAATGCGTAATAATTCTTAGAGTTAAGGTTGTCGGTCAAAATACGGAGATTTTCGCCAAATCTTTGGTAGTGTACGACTTCCCTTTCACGCAAAAATCTAATAGCGTCCTTTACATCGTAATCATCGCAAAATCTTAAAATATTATCATAAGTTGTGCGTGCCTTTTGTTCTGCTGCCAAGTCCTCGTGCAAGTCGCTTATCGGGTCGCCTGTAACTTGCAAACTGCCGGCAGAGAAAGGTACGCCCGACGCACTCTGCGGATAAACGCCTGTTGTATGGTCAACAAAATAATCGGCAAAGCCTGCTTTCTTGATTTGTTCCTCGTTTAAGCCACGAGTCAACTGATAAACAATAGTACCTATCATTTCGAGGTGTCCCAACTCCTCAGTGCCTATGTCGGTCAGAGTTGCTTTAAGCTCAGGGAACGGCATAGTAAAGCGCTGACTAAGGTAACGCAACGATGCTCCCAACTCGCCATCAGGACCGCCGTATTGTGTTATGATTATTTTTGCAAGTTCAGGGTTAGGAGTTTTGATTTTGACAGGATATTGCAATCTTTTTTCGTATACAAACATTTTATATAGCTCCTTTATTATAGATTTAGTTGTATATCGGTAGCCTTGTTAGGCTGGGTAGTTTAATCTGCCTCCCAAGGCCAAGGGTTTTGAATCCACGCCCAGCGGTTTGCATTATCCTGCGATATTGTAAGCGGGCCGTATTTGCTCTCAAATTCATTTCTCAGTTCAATAGCCTTAACTCTGTAATCTTCGAGCTTTTGTGCTATCTCTTTATCATTTGGGTGTGTGTCCAAATAAAGATGCAAGTCAAATGTTGCAAAGCTATAGGTCGAAAGTTTTTTTAGTAAAATTTCTCTCTCACTCATTGTTACCCTCCTCACCGCATCGTGAACCGTAGAAA
>CAZZHP010000031.1:0-9658 GCA_964653925.1 uncultured Eubacteriales bacterium
GGGAGAAGTCGGCAAAAGAATATATAAATCTTTATAGAGAAACATTGACTTGGGATTGATTCTCCTGTAAAATAAATAACAGAGTGCAAAAATGCCCTCTGTTATTTATTTTTGTAAGGAGTTCTATCAATGGCTAAAAGAGTTTTAATTAAAAATATTTGTATTGTATTTGTACTTATAATAATCGGTATCGGCTTGGGTATATACTCGGTTCATTTTAGGGAGGATAATACCTACTCAACAGAGCCTGTTACTACAAGCGATGGTACAGTGCTTAATTTGGTCAACGGCGGGCATAGTTTCTTTGCCGATGATATTTTGCCTGATGGGGTAAATGCCCAAGAGTACATAATTGCCGACAATATGTGCGGGGTCAAATTCCCGTATTATATTGATGATACCCCGTTTGTTGTTACCCGTATTGCCAAATACAGCGGTAAGTTTGTTGAGGATAACAGTGGCGATATGGTGCAAAATTGCCTTGCAATAGTTGTGCAGAACAACTCCAAGCACTTGATTACAAGCGGCACGGTAATATTTAAGGTAAATGACAGTCGGACTGCTGTGTTTAAGGTTGAATATTTGCCGTCAAACGGGAGTTGTGTTTTGTTAGAGCAAGGCCGTATGCCGTTTGATATGAATGATATCTTGATTTATGATGCTCAAAATGACCGGAATAGCTATACAGTTTGCAAAAATAAGGAATACAAAAAGATTGACATAATTGATAAGGTGCAAGTATCTGCGGCAAATGGCGGGATAGAACTTGTAAATAATAGCAGTGAAGATTACAGTAAGGTTGATATTTGGTACAAAAATTATATCGAGGGCATCTATGTTGGCGGGGTTGCCTATAATGTGAGGTTTGATAATGTGGCATCGGGTGCAAAGGTTACTGCTACCACAGATGATTATGACCAAAGGTCAAACCAGATTGTAGCGGTTGTTAGTGCCACAGATTAAGAGGGATAGGTTGACTTTATCTGCCTATAATTTTTAGAATATTTTTATTTGTTAGGTTTACTTTTTGAAAAACAGCAAATAATGATTGGGGTAAGTACTTAATAAGTACTTACCCCAACCTAATAGTTATAACAGAAGTAGTAGTAGGTTATATTCTGCTTTTGCCGTAAAACTGCATTGATATTGTGCCTGCACCTGAGTGCGAACCAATTACCGCACCAATGTCGGTAATAAGTTCTACATTTGCCTTATATTTTTTCTCTAAAATATCTTTTAATCTTTTAGCGTCATCATAGCAGTCGCCGTGAGAAATAAAAACTCTGTTAGTCTTAGTCCTGTCGCACAGTTCGTTAAATTTATCCGCTAAATATTCTATTGACTGATTTCTGCCACGGGTCTTGCCAATATTTATGAGTTTGCCCTCGTCATTCATATATACTATAGGTTTTATGCCGAGCATAGTACCAACTAATGCAACGCCCGAACTAACCCTGCCACCTCTTTTAAGGTGTTTGAGGTCATCTACGGTAATCCAGTGGCAAATATGCAGTCTGTTATCAAGCACAAATTTCTCCACTTCTTCTATGGTTGCACCTGCGTTCTTTTGTTCTACTGCCATACAGAGCATAAGTCCCTGTCCGGCAGAACCGCACAGTGTATCAACCACAATTAATTTTTGGTTAGGGTATTTATCCGCCAACTCGTTTTTTGCAATTACTGCCGAGTTGTAAGTACAACTAAGGCCCGAACTAAAAGCAAGGTAAATTATGTCAACACCTTTTTGCAGTTCTTCCTCAAATGCCTTTGCGTATCTCTCGCTATTTATATTAGATGTTTTACTCATTCTGCCCATACGGGTCTGCTTGTAAAAATCTGCCGCAGGATAATCTGTATTTAAAATTTCTTTTTCGTCATCTTCAAAATGAAATGAAAAACTTAAACTTTTAACATTTATTTTTTTTAACATTTTTTCTGACAGGTCGCAACCTGAATCGGTCATTATGATGTAATCATTCATAGCAGTTCCTCCAAATATTTATATTTGTTATGTTTTAAGTATATAATGAATGTAGCCAAAACTCAACCTACTGTTGCGGTTTTGCGGTAAACTGACACGAAGCAGTGCAGTAGAGTCAATTTTTGTAATATCTACCGGTAGTAGAGTTGCAAAAAAGTATTGATTTGTAGCCGATTTTATGATATAATATTTATGAAGTATTTATTTGTAACGATTTTATCGGTTTATTTTATTTTTTAGATTTCAAAGGTGCAAAATGGAAGACATCAAGATTGCTGTTGCTCAAAACATATCAGAATTACGCAAACAAAACAAATTAACCCAAAGTGAACTTGCAGAAAAACTCAATTACACAGACAAGGCTGTGTCAAAATGGGAGCGTGGCGAGTCCGTGCCTGATGTAGCGGTGCTTAAAAATATTGCTGATTTGTTTGGTGTAACCGTAGATTATTTAATTACAACAGAGCATAATATATCAGACAGCGATTTACAGGTTGTGCCTGAAAGTATACAGAAGATTACCAAACGGAACAGGGCGTTTTTGACCGCTATGTGCATAACACTTGTGTGGTTTATCGCAACATCAATTTACACTATTTTAGATTCTACAATACCAAATGTACAAAATCACTTTTTGTGCTTTATATATGCCGTGCCAATCTCGACTATATTGTGGCTGATACTAAATACAATTTGGTTTAATGTGCGACTTAATTTTTTGATAATATCTTTTTTGGTATGGTCAACGATAGGCTCGCTATATTTTACATTACTTATATATGATATAAATATTTGGCTGTTGTTTGTAGTATGCTCAATAGCACAGGTTATTATATTTTTATGGTCAAGAATTAAGTCAAAAAAGAGAAAATAAATTCTCCAAAATTTTCTTGTTATATTTTATTTGTCATTTCATACAATATTATAGCAACAGGTCAATGAAAATTAACCGTTGCTAAACACAGAATACAACAAGAATTTTATTTAAAGGAGATTTCTAAAATGAAAGGTAATTCAATTAACATTCCTGAGGCAAAGGAAGCTATGAATAAGTTCAAGATGGAGTGCGCTAACGAAGTTGGCGTTAATCTCAAACAAGGCTACAACGGTGATTTAACATCACGCCAAGCAGGTTCTGTTGGTGGCCAAATGGTTAAGAGAATGATTGAATCTTACGAGAATAGCATCAAAAATTCATAAGATAAATTTATAGTAAACTTATCTTAAATATACCAAATCTCTGCTATATGCGGTTAGTGCCGTAAATAGCAGAGATTTTTTGATTATCCGTTTATATTACTAAATTATGGTTGTTATTTAATTTGTTTTGTGATATACTATAATAATGATAAACTATATCATATCAATACGAACAAGGAGTTGTTTTTATGGCAGAAATAAGAGCGTTCAAAGGATTAAGGTTTAATACAGACAAGGCAGGCACAATAGACAAGTTGTGCTGTCCGCCTTACGACATTATCAGCGAGGACCAACGCAGAGCATTTTTGCAAACAAATGAACATAATATAATTAGACTTGAACTTCCAAAAGAGGGTGCAAACCCTTACGCTACCGCTAAGGAGGTTTTGGATAATTGGAAAAATGACGGGATACTTATGTTTGAGGACAAGCCGGCTCTCTATATCTATGAGGAGGAGTTTACCGCTTACGGCAAACGCAACAGTATCAAGGGACTTATCGCCCGTGTTAAGGTTGAGGAATTTTCCAAAGGCATTATTTTGCCACACGAGTTTACACTCTCTAAGGCAAAAGAGGACAGACTAAATCTTATGAAGGCGACTAACTGTAATTTTAGCCAGATTTACGCACTCTATATGGACAGCGTTCACCATACACAAGCATTGTTGGAGGCAAACTCACAGACAGAGCCTGTTATGGAATATACAGATGATGACAATGTAACCCATAGAATGTGGATAGTTACAGACGAGGCTGTAATTAATGACATCTGCAAGGACTTTGATGACCGCAAATTATTTATAGCAGACGGACACCATAGATACGAAACAGCCCTCAATTACCGCAATTATTGCCGTGATAATGGAATTTCCAAAGAGGGTGATGCACAAGATTATCAGATGATTTTCTTGATGGATATGGGACATAGCGGACTTGTTGTTTTCCCGACACATAGAATTATCCGTGATTTACAAGAATTTGACGGTGATAGTGTACTACAAAAGTGCAAGCAATATTTTGATATTACCCAAATTGATGATGTAAACAAGTGCGAGGGCGAACTTGCTAAATTATATGATAATGGCGAAAAGGCTTTTGGCTTCTATTTTGACAGTAAATGTTATATCTTGAAGTTTAATTGCAAAGATAAACTTGCAGAAATTTTCCCTGATATTTCAGCAGAACTTGCCGAGCTTGATGTTACTATCCTACATACTCTTATTTTAGAGAGATTAATGGGCATTGACAAGGAAAATATGGCTAATCAAATCAACCTTACTTATACCAAAAAGTTCGAGGAGGCTATAAGCAGTGTTGACAACAAGTCGGCACGGGCTACATTCATACTCAACCCTACAAGAGTAACACAAATTCGTGATGTAGCAGCTAACGGCGAAAAAATGCCACAAAAATCTACTTATTTCTATCCAAAGATGATAACAGGAATGGTTATGAACGAACTTATTTAAGTGTTGATTATTTAATAAGATAAAAACAAAGGAGAAAACAAAACTTAAATGATACAGATTTTTCTTGATATAGCAGTAATGGCTCTGCGTATACTTTTGCCGATATATGCAGTTACTGTTGTTTATCTGTGTTATAATTCTATGAGGCAACAACGCAGGGACACCCGCCCGTTAATTGCGTTAGAGGACGTTATAACAGGCAAGGTTTACCCTGTGCTATTCTGGGAGAACTCGATAGGTCGGGCAAGAGGCTCGGATATATTCATAGATGATGAGAGGGTTTCGAGGGAGCATTGTGTATTATTACGCCGAGAGAACGGGTGGTTTATATCCGATACTAACTCAAAATCTGGCACAATGGTAAACGGCAAAGAGGTAGAATATCGCCAGAGGTTGCTGATTGATGACAAAATTACTATCGGTGACACTACGCTTGCACTCAAAAGGTGCAGTGATTACAACATAATTGATAGAAAGAAATCGTGGTTCTACAAGAGCGAAAGGTCCAAAATAACGCTTAAACCATACAAGTTAATGATACTTATTACGGTGTTCTTGATGCTTATGTCGGTTACGGCTTGTTTTACAACAGAAGTTACCGACTATGTGCCTGTCAAAATTTGCGGTATATATGTAGCAATATGCTGGGTGTTTTTCTTTGTTTCGACTGTAATTATCCGCCGAAGGAATTTTGAACTTGAAGCGTTAGCGTTACTGCTAAGCGGTATAGGCATAAACCTGTTAGTACGACAGAGTGAGCGACAGGCCATTGTGCAAATGATAGCGTGCGTTATAGGTATTATAGGCTTTTTGGTAATAATATGGTTTATGTCCGACCCAGACAGGTCTAACAGGTTCAGGACACTGATAATGGTTGGGGCAGTTGGGTTATTAGCAATAAACCTTGTGTTTGGTACTACTCAATACGGCTCGACTAACTGGATACAGATTGGTAGCCTGACAGTACAGCCGTCAGAGTTTGTAAAGATTGCATTTATAATAGTCGGTGCGTCAGCCCTTGATAAATTACAAACAAATACTAACCTGTTGCAGTTTATTATATTTTCGGCGATATGCGTTGGTGCGTTGGCACTTATGGGTGACTTTGGTACTGCGTTGATATTCTTTGCTACATTTTTGCTTATGGCATTTATGCGGTCGGGTGATTTCAAGACAGTAATTTTGGCGGTTGTCTCGGCAGTATTTGCCGGTGCAATTGTGTTAAAGTTCAAACCCTATGTTGCGAGCCGTTTTTCATCGTGGGGACATGTTTGGGAGTTTGCACAGGAGGGTACATATCAACAAGCACGGGTGTTGACATATAGTGCGAGTGGCGGTCTGTTCGGTGTGGGTGTCGGTAACGGTTGCCTTAAACATATTTTCGCCTCCGAGAGCGACCTCGTATTTGGAATTGTGTCTGAGGAGATGGGCATTATAGTCGCACTTGCGGTTGTTGCAGGTATTGTCGGACTTGTATTTTATGCAAGGGCAATAACTACCCTCAGCAGAAGCACGGCGTACTCTATATCAGCCTGCTGTGCGGCAGGACTTTTGGTAATTCAGACAGGGCTTAATGTCTTTGGTGCTACGGATATTTTACCGCTTACGGGTGTAACATTACCGTTTATTAGTTTGGGCGGTTCGAGTATAATATCCTGTTGGGGCTTGCTTGCACTTATTAAGTCTGCCGATGAACGCACCTACAATAACAGGAAAAAGGGCGGTGTGTCTTAACAATGAAACGCACAAGAAACAGAAGTATATTGGTGCTTTTGGTTGCACTTGCCTTTGTTGCGGGAATGTGCCTGTTCTGCGTACGGTTGTTTATGGGTTGTAGCGAATGGGTACAAAAGCCATTTAACGGGCATATTACAGGCAGTAACGGGCTTGTACAGGCAGGTAAAATTACGGACAAAGACGGTGTAATACTTGCCCAGAGTATTGATGGCGAACGTGTTTATCATAGTGATTACGATACCCGTTGCTCGTTGCTCCACCTTGTCGGTGATGATAGTCTAAATATTTCTACAAGTGTCCAAAGTTTATACCGAAGTGATTTAATGCGATATAGTTTTGTGTGGGGGCTTGGTGTGCCTGCCTCGCTTAGGACAAGTTACGATATTCAACTGACTGTTGACTCATCTGCTTGCAGGACTGCGTATCAGCAACTTGGTGACAAGACAGGCTGTTGTATTGTTTATAATTACAAGACGGGTGAGATTTTGTGCAATGTCAGCACTAAGACTTATGACCCTCAAAACGCTCCCGAGATTACTGAGGAGAACGAGGAACAATACGAGGGTGTGTACCTTGACCATACAGTTTCTTCGGCATTTACCCCAGGGTCAACATTCAAGATTGTAACGGCTGCCGCTGCGTTAGAGAATATAGCAGATATACAAGATTTGACTATAAATTGTGAGGGTAGCAGGCAAATCGGCGATAACGAGATTACCTGTACCCACGAGCATGGTGAGGTTAATTTGGAGTCGGCATTTGTTAATTCCTGTAATGTTTATTTTGCAACGGTTGCGACTATGGTCGGTAATGACAAGATGCAACAGACAGCCGATGATATGGGGTTTAACAAAAATTACAAGATAAATGCCGTAACAACAGAGCAAAGTTCCTATGATGTCAAACAGGCCGATGATAACCAACTTGCGTGGTCGGGTGTAGGTCAATATACAAACCTTGCTAATCCTATGCAAATGGCAATAATGTGTAGCGGTATTGCAAACGATGGTGTTGCAAAAATTCCGCATTTTATCAAAAGCAAGGGTATCCTCGATTTTAACTTAAATTCTACTGAGGATACGCTTATGAGCAAAGAAACGGCACAATCGCTCAAAGACCTTATGCGTTCTGCGGTAACGGACAAATACGGCGAGGATATGTTCTGTGGGCTGACTGCCTATGCCAAGACAGGTACAGCCGAAGTAGGCGAGGGCGAGCCGACCTCGTGGATAGTCGGATTTACATCTGATGAGGAATATCCGCTTGCGTTTGCGGTTGTTGTAGAACACGGCGGATACGGCATAGATTCGGCAGGTAGCGTTATATCGGCTGTGCTTGCGGATATAATTGAAGATTTAGTTTAATTATTTAAAATGTCTAAGGGGACACTTTCGTATGCAAAGTGTCCCCTTTAAGTTTGTATATTGCACAGAATTAATTATTTCTATGTATTTTCTTGACAATATTTATCGAATAGTGTATAATATATTTTAACTGATTATCAATAATATTGTTAAATATTGATAATCAGTTTGGAAATTTATTATTTATTCTATTTTGGAGGCGAGAGATATGTTTAAGTTAAAACTTAGGAAAGTTTTTTCGATTTTACTTTCGGTAAGTATTATACTTACAATGTTTACAGGACTGTTCTCTGTTCAAACTGGGGCAGAAACAAGCGGTAATTATACTTATACGGTATCGGGTGGAAATGCCACTATAACAAAAGCAAATGCAAGTATAAGTGGTGATGTTACTATACCGTCAACACTCGGCGACTATCCTGTAACAGGTATAGGCAGAGAGGCGTTCTCTGGCTGTACAGGTTTAACAAGTGTAGTTATCCCAGAGGGTGTAACGAGCATAGATAATGAAGCATTTTACTATTGTACAGGTTTAAGAAGTGTAACTATACCAAGCACCTTAACACAGATAAACGGATATGTATTTAGTGGCTGTACAGGTTTAACAAGTGTAGTTATTCCGGACAGCATAACAAGTATAGGTTCGTTTGCATTTTACAACTGCACAGGTTTAACAAGTATAGTTATACCAAACAATGTTAAAGACATAGGGCAGTATGCCTTTTATGGTTGTACAGGTTTGACAAGTGTAACTATCGGTAACAGTGTAACAAGTATAGGCGGTAATGCCTTCTTTAAATGTACAGGTTTAACAAGTGTAGTTATACCGGACAGTGTTACAAGAATTAACGAGTCTGCATTTAAACAATGTACAGGGTTGACAAGTATGGTTATCCCGAACAGCGTTACAGATATAGGTAATTCCGCATTTAGTACTTGTACAGGTTTAACAAGTGTAACTATTGGTGATGGCTTAGCAAACATAGGTACCTTTGTGTTTGAAGGCTGCACAAGTTTAACAGGTATAAATATATCCGAAAATAATGCTAACTTTTCCTCCGAGGGCGGAGTAATGTATAGCAAAGATAAGACTTCCATTGTTTGTTATCCAAGCGGTAAAGCAGGTACTCAATTTAAAATACCTGACGGTGTAACAAGCATAGAATATAATGCTTTTGGCGACTGTACAAGGTTAACAAGTATAGTTATCCCGAACGGTGTAACAAGCATAGCTAATTACGCATTTGAGGACTGCACAGGTCTAACAAGTATAGTTATGCCAAAGAGCGTTAAAACTATAGGTTATTTTGCATTTACCGGCTGTACTAATCTAAGTGATGTATATTACACCGGTTCACAGGCTGAATGGGGAAGTATCAGTATAGGTAGAAATAATGACCCTCTAACCTCTGCTACCAAAAATTATGATTACAAGGTTCTTTCTTCAATATCTGTACACACAGAGCCAACTAAGGTAACTTACAATGTAGGCGAAAGCCTCGACACGACTGGCTTAGTGTTACAACTTACTTATAATGACAATAGCACAGAGAGTGTAACAACAGGCTTTACCACAAGTGGTTTTGACTCAACCACAGCAGGCACAAAGACCGTTACAGTTACCTACAACGGCAAAACTGCAACATTTGATGTTACAATAAAGGACAAAAACTATTACACCTACTCCATATCTAACGGCGAGGCTACTATAACAGATGTAGACACAAGTATAAGCGGTAATGTTACTATACCGTCAACACTCGGTGGCTATCCTGTAACAGGTATAGGCAGAAAGGCGTTCTCCGGCTGTACAGGTTTAACAAGTATAACTATCCCAGACAGCGTAACAAGCGTAGGTTGGTATGCATTTGAGGACTGTACAGGCTTAACAAGTGTAACTATCGGGG
>CAZZHP010000032.1:0-9456 GCA_964653925.1 uncultured Eubacteriales bacterium
TTTTGGCGGTCTGCAAACAGAGGACGGCTACATAGAGGATAAGCATTACAGGCTTGTCTGCCTCAAAAAAGCGGACTTAACTATACCTAATACTATCATAGAGCGTGGTGATAGTAGGTTCTGCGTTAACAGGGCAGATGATGTATTCTTTGACGGCGAGGTTTTATATGTGTCGGCTATCCTGACTAAGTTTATAGAGGTTAAGGAGGATAGTTATGATGAACAATGTTAAGTCCTATGTGGATAATTTGGTTATAAAGTTAAAGCAAAGCGGTCAATTTAATGAGGTTAAATTTTACAAGGCGTATGATGGTGCGGTTGTTCCGAACCGTATAACTGTCCCCTATGTTAGCGTAGGTGTGGGCGAAATTATACGGGAAAATCAAATCTTGTCCATTGATAGCCAAAGTCTTGGTGTGCAGAAGTTTGAGATTATTTTAAGGGTGTCCGCCCAAACAGATAGCGAACTTACCCTATTATGTGAAAGGTTAGAGCGGTCACTGTTTTTGCTTGGAGTTCCGATTACAAGCACTAAAATCTGCCGTATAGATTTTAGCGAGGATACACAGGCAATTTACAGAAAAATAGTGGCTATGGTGTCAATTTATGAATAATAATTTAATCAAAAATTATGACGAGGCTATTATAAGCACCCTCGTGCAAAATTATAATCAAGCACAGATAATCAGTAATGTGCTCGAAATGGATAGCAGAAGGTATATAAGGGCATTTACGGAGATTGAGCAGGTGAGGATAGTTTGCAATTAAGATATATGAGATTTAACGGTAAGCCGTTTGGTAAAAATTTGTGCCAATTTAATGTTGACAAAAGACAAATTATCAATACGACTTATCCTTGCGATAATACAGCCAAAGTTGATAAATTGTGCGAAAAACCGACTACTGTAACGGGCAGCGGAGTGCTTGCACAAAACTCTGACCAAACCGAGATTGATTATATGCGTTGTGTGTTTGGCAGGGGTGATATGGGAACGCTGATTGTTCCTAACTATCCGCCGATGGTGGCTGTGCTGAGCGAACTTGACTTTTGCACCAACGCACAGGAGCAGAGCGTTACCTATAAGTTTAAGTTCACAATAATTCCAAGCGAGGACAACAGGGGCATTTACATTAGGCACAAGGTCGCCGATGGCGAAAATTTGTGGCATATTGCAAACAGGTACAGCACAACTGTCGGGGACTTGCTAAGCCTTAACCCTAATATTATAATGCCCGATAGGTTACAGGGTATCAGTGAGGTAACAGTGCTATGCAGATAAGCGGTATCAGGCTTGATAACTCAAAGGTGCAGATAGATGCCTATTATCTGTCTATAAACCGTGAATATGGTGTGCCGAGTGACAGTGCCGAGGTTGTGGCAATCTATAATGACAAAATAGGCAATTTGAAGGGAATTTATATTACCGATAACAACAGGTGTATATTTAGCGGTATTGTTGATGTGCAAAGGCTAATCTGCTCGGATAACAAAAATTACATAAGCATAGAGGCTCGCAGTATGGCCGGTATTTTGCTTGATAATGAGGCACAGCCGAGTCAATACAATAATGCTGATTTATTGACAGTTATGGACAGGCATATTAAGGATTACGGTGTGGCGGAGGTCGGTCACAGCAATGCGGTACTCAGCGGTGATTTTGATGTTACTAAGGGTATGAGTCAGTGGCAAGTGCTAAATAACTTCTGCCAAAGCACAGGTCTTGGCACGCCGAGTGTTTCGGCTGATAATAAAATTTATTTTGATATTGACAGCACTATCAGTTTTGGCAAGGGCAATATCGAGTATTATTATATATCACTTGCCAAAAAGCGTTGTAATGTTGTGTCTGATGTATATATCAAGTGCAAAGGTTCGCTAAGTTACGACAGGCGTATTAAAAATAACTTTGCCGATAAAATGGGCATAAGGGCAGAGCGGTATCTGGATATATCGCAGGACAGTCAGCAGAGCATTGATGTTGCTAATCAAATTATTAATATGTCAAATAAAAATTATTGTTCCATAGAAGTTAAGTGCGATAAATTTGTTGACGCTATACCTAACCAAAGGGCAGACCTATGCGATAAACTAATAGGTAATTTTAAAAATTTAGTTGTAAATTCGGTCAGATATACCTACAACAATGGCAAAGAAGTTACCGAGATAGAACTCAAAGGAGATGTAACTGATGTGGATAACTAACATTATGACCAAAAGTACGATTAAGACCAACCAAGTCGCAAAAGCTGACATAGTAAGCACCCAGAACGGCAAGGTAACAACTAACGGCAGTTATATAAGCGGTGCATATATAATTGCACCTTACGGAGTTATGAGCGTACCGCCCAAAAATGCCAAGACGGTACTGGTGAATACTTCGGGGGATAACTTCTGTATGGGGGTAAGGCTTGACACGGCTAACCTAAAAGCAGGCGAGGTCAGGCTATGCTCACTTGGCGGTGCTTGTGTTGAACTTAAAAATGACGGTAATGTTTATGTCAACGGCAGACAGATTTAATCAAGTATGGGGGCAAAAATGAATAATATACGGGATATAGTAATTAATAACGGTGATATTTGCCCTGTCGGCAACGGAGATTTGCTCAGCGTTTGCGGTGTTGATGTGATGTTTAACAGAGCAATTATACTTATGAGTATCCGCAAGGGTGAGTTTTATTTATCACCAAATATGGGGGTAAATATCACGGCAAACCAAAGTTACACTTTGGCGGAGTTAGAGATGATATTTAACGAGGCGATAGCAAGTATCGGCGGGGTCAGTGTGAAAGTTGTGAGCATAAATGACAGGGTGGCAAATGTCAGGCTCAAATATAATAATTTCAGCAAAGATTGTGTGGTGAGATTTTGAGTAGTTATAGTGAGATTTATAATAATATGAAGGATAAATATGCCGAACTTACGGGTGTTGTTGTAGATGATGTATCGGATATTGGCATAAGGTTTGCGGTGCTTGCAAGCGAGGTTTACTCGCTGTACTGTAAATGCGAGTGGGTCAGAAATCAAATATTCCCGAACACTGCGATTGGTTCATCACTTGACTTGCACGCAAGCCAAAGGAATATTACACGCAAAAACGGGACAAAATCAACAGGGGTGCTGACCTTCGGCACAAATACAGTCGCTACGGAGGATATAACCGTACCTATCGGGACTATTGTAGGGACAAGTAACGAGGATATGGTTACTTTCAGAACTGTACAGAGCGGTACTATATCGGCAGGTCAAAGCAGTGTTGATATAACCGCCGAAGCCGTTAACATAGGCAAGAGCGGTAATTGCCCACGGGGTAGCATAAACACGATAGTAACGCTTGTACCGCTTGTCGATAAAGTTACCAACATATCTGCCTTTACAGGCGGGACAGATGTCGAGAGCGATACCGAACTCAAAAAGAGAATTATAGACAGTTTTACAACTACATCTAACGGCGTCAACAAGGCATATTACAAAAATCTGTGTTTGACTATTGATGGTGTGGCATCGGTCGGTGTTATACCACGCAACCGTGGCAACGGCACGATTGATATATTCCTTGCAGGTCAGAACGGCACAGTCAGCGAACAGATAGTACAGACCGCCAACTCTATACTATCCAAGGCAAGAGAGATAAATGTTGATGTCAAAGCGTTTTCGGCATTAGAAACTAAGGTGGATATTCCGCTCACTATTGAATTAAAGGATAATTATAATTGGCAAGATGTTACGCAAGCCTGCCGACAGGTGCTTGATGATATTGTATATAGCACGGGTCTGGGCGAAAAGTTAACAGTCAGCAAGATTATCAGGCAGATTAGCGAGGTTGACGGCGTAGCAGATGTCAAATTCCCATCAGCGTTTAGTTTCTATAATTATAACGATAATCAAAAGTTAGTTGCAGGCAATTATTACTTCTATCAGGCTGGTGATAATAATGGATAGTTACAAACTGCTAAGGGATAAGCACAACACGACTAATCTGTATAATATTGACGGAAGTAATAATATATCGTGCGAGTTAATTGCTTATGGAGTTGCCCTCGACCTGCTTTGCGGTCAGATTGATGATATTTACACAGAGTGCTTTGTGTCTACTGCGACCGACTTTGGCTTGTCAAACAGAGAGAAAATTTTGTTTGGTGATAACCTGTCACAGAGCACTTTGCAAAACCGCAGAGAAATTATCAAGCAAAAAATGCTTGTAAGGGCGGATAAATTTACATTGGCAGACTTTGAGGAGTTATTGTCGGGGTTTGGTGTGGACTTCTTTATATACGAATTGCCGATTAGGTATTATATGGTGGTTGATGTTGACTTTACAGGTGCTGATGATACTACCAAGAGGCAATTTATCAGGGCGGTCAAAGACTTTGCCCCTGCACATATTGAGGTCGAAATTGTGTACAGTGGCAGATATTGGAGCGAGATAGACAACGATAACAGGACCTTTGCCGAACTTGACAGTTTGGACAAGTCTTGGGTTGACTTGGATAACTTATAATTTTACATAACAAGATAATTTGATAAAGGAGAATTTATATGTCAGCATCTAACAAAACAGGCATACTCGGGCTGAACCTTTGGACAGCAACCGACAGACCTAAGAGGAGCGATTTTGTAAATGATAATACCATAATTGAGGATACGCTTGGCACGCATATCCAAAATAATAATATACATCTAAGCGAGGAGCAAAAGACTAAACTTGACCAGCCCAATTATGTATATCAATATGTCGGCAACGATAGCCAGAGCAGAGATATTACCCTGCCGTTTGAACCGAGCCTTGTTATTATATTCAAGAAGGGCGAGCCTGTTATGACTTATAACAGCACCGGTTACAGCGTGGTAAATTACGCTTGTGCTACACAGGCGGGTGACGGCGGCGGTTGTTCGCTAAGCGGTACAACATTGACTGTTAGCCAAAGCACACAGGCAACGAACGGGATATTCTATAACTTTAACAAGCAATACGGTCAATATATAGCGGTCCTTTTTAGATAATTTCTGAAAATTGGCTGAAAATTATATAAAATTACTTGCAAAAATCATAATTTTATATTACAATAATAATCTAAGTATTTGGTATTTGAATATTTAAGACTTATTTTATTATGAAGGGACAAAATTATGAAAAAGATAATTTCTTTGTTACTCGCAGGTACTATGCTAATCAGCACTATGGTTGCTATGTCGGGTTGCGGTAGTGAAACAACTAATGAGCCAACTGACGCAGATACCGAGACACAGGGTACTACCTATGCAGATGTTGACCTTGATGAACTTATGGAGAACTATCCAAAGGATATTAATTACGATGATGAACACGAGGTTGGCTATCAACTCGAAAAGCCACAGGACGGCGAGCAAATTGCCATTTTGCATACCTCTATGGGCGATATTACAATGAGATTATTCCCAGAGAACGCTCCAAACACAGTTACTAACTTCGTAGAACTTGCCAAATCGGGTGCTTATGACAATGTGCCTTTCCATAGAGTTATTGATGACTTTATGATTCAGACAGGTGATATTACAAACGGCGACGGTACAGGTGGCAAGACCTACAACGGCGAGATATTATATGATGAGTTCTGCGATAAATTGTTCAATATCCGTGGTTCTGTTGCTATGGCGAACAGTGGCCGTGACACAAACGGCAGTCAGTTCTTTATTAACCAAACTAAGCCGGAGGCTCTGTCAGATTGGTCAAGTTTAAAGGCAAGTTGGGAGTATATGTACGAGGGCATTTGCAGTTATTACAATACCGATAGTTTTATTGCGTTTGTGGCTTATTACGGCTCAAACTTATTTAACCCTGACCTTTTGAGTGACGAGGTTAAGGCTCTGTACGAGGCAAACGGTGGCAACCCACACCTTGATGGCTATTACAACTATGTTGATAGGGGTCATACTGTATTTGCACAGGTTATTGACGGTATGGACATTGTAGACGCTATTGCAGGGGTTGAGGTTGATGACAGTAGCAAACCTACAACAGAAGTCCTGATTAAAACAGTAGAGATTACAACCTACAACGCAGGCTGATAATTATGGATAACATTAGGGATAATAATACCAAAATAGCCTTGATGTATGACTTTGACAAGACTTTGTGTGTCAAAAATATGCAGGAATTTGGCTTTATACCTGACCTGAATATGCAGGTTGATGACTTTTGGGACGAGGTCAGAACCCTCAGCCATAGTGCCAAGATGGACAGCGTGCTTGCGTATATGTACTTAATGGTGAAAAAATCAGCCGAAAAAAACACACCTATCAAACGAGATGTGCTTACAATGGCTGGTCGAGATGTAGAGTTTTACAACGGACTTGACACTTGGTTTGGTCGTATAAATAACTTTGCCGAGTCTTTGGGTGCGACTGTTGAGCATTATGTAATTTCATCAGGACTTAAAGAGATTATACAAGGCACAACTATTGCAAATGAGTTCAAAGAGATTTATGCTTGTGAATTTTTGTACGATGACAAGGGCAACGCTATATGGCCGGTTACAGCTGTAAACTATACCAACAAGACTCAGTTTGTTTACCGCATAAACAAGGGTGTTTTAGATGTATCTAACGATGAGGACCTCAACAGGTCAACTCCCGATGACAGTAAACGGATACCGTTTAACAATATGGTATATATTGGTGATGGCTTGTCAGATGTACCTTGTATGAAAACAGTCAAGATGTACGGCGGAATATCAATAGCGGTTTACGATAATATGACGGACAGAGTGGCAGATTTACTATCCAAGAACCGTGTTGACTTTATCTACCCTGCCGATTATACACAGGACAGCGGTCTTGAAATAACTATTAAAAATATTATCCGCAAAATAGTCGTATCGCAAAATCTTTTTAACGAGAACAAAAGACAATTAGCAAGCAATAATTAAAGTTTGAGCAAAATAAAATAAAAGTTTCGGTTTTTTATAAAACTTCTCTTTTGGGAACTCCTTCTTGTATAGGAAGGAGTTCCTTTTTTTGCAAAAAAAACGGAAAAAAGCACAGAGAAAACAAAAAAACTCTGTGCTCTTTTCCATTTTAAAAAAATGAGGGGTACAAAAATAGACTTTAAAAAATCTATAATTGAGGAGGGTAGAACAAATAAAAGATTTTTAAATCTTTCGATATGTATTATATCACAAATATTTTGTTTTGTAAATAGTATTTTACAAAATTTTTTAAAAACCTTTTTAAATAATAAGGTTTTTAATTGAAGATTTATTTATTTTGCTATAAAATAGCAGTCCCAAACCAAAGCATACGACAAATTCCCCGAGTGCTACAAGTCCGGCTTGCACCAAAAAACTTGTAAAATTAAAATCACCGCTTATAAAAAAGATTTCTATTTCCAGTCCAATTATTATCCCGTTAAATACAGCAGGCAACATCAACTGAATTATGGGTAAATTTTTGATTAGTGAATTTCTGCCGGCATACATACAGACTGACGCAAGCAGTGTCGCCATACTGCCAAGTATTATATCAAGCGGTAACGCAGATAAACACAAAAAATTTGCAAAAAAACAGCCGACCGTTAGCCCGACTATCGCAGATGGTGTAAACAGCGACAGCACCATTAGCATCTCGCTTAATCTAAATTGGACAGCCATTGTAGCGGTAGACGGCAATACAAGTTCCTGTGCAAAGGTCAGCACAACATACAACGAGGCGATTATAGCCGACTTTGTCCAGAAAACCGCCGAAAATTTAGACTTCATTATTAATAACTCCCTTAGTTTTAATTTAAGTCAGGATTTTGCGAACTGACTGCATTTATTATACAACATTATAAATTTAATTTCAAGCCCTATCAATTTTATGTGTTTGTCTGCATAAAATTAATCAAAGTATTTTAAAGGGAAGTAGATTTATGAAAAAACAATTTATCAAAAACACTTTCGAATTAACCGCAACAGCGTTGCTGACAAGGACAATGGGGCTGATATTCAGGGCTTATATGACCAACAAACTTGGCTCATCGGGCATAGGACTGTACTCGATTATAATTATGGTGTACGGCTTCTTTGTAACTGTAACGGTTTCTTCGTTTAATCTTGTATCGACACGGCTTATTACTGACAGTTTTGCCGAACAAAAGCCCTCAAAGGCATTGTACTATCTAAGGTGCTGTATACTGTTGTGTGTGTGCGTTGCCACAGTTATGGGTGCAATTTTATTTTTTGGGGCAAATATTGTAGCAAATTTAATTTTAAATGATGCAAGGTGCGTACTTTCGCTCAAAATTTTGGCATTGAGTTTGCCGTTTGTGGGGTTATCAAGTTGTTTTAGGGGCTATTTTTTCTCACGGCGAAAGGCGGGCTTTACTGCGACCGAACAAATATTGGAACAAGTTGTAGAGTTTGCGGTCTTTGCCGTACTGATTGACAATATGTTGCCACGGGGTGTCGAGTATGCGTGTGCCTCTGTCGTGATAGGCACGCTCTTGGGCGAGATTGTATCCGCAATATATACTGTTATACTATACATATATGATGAACATTTGCTAAGGGCAAAAGCCTCAAAATGCAAAGGCTTTTTGAAGCAATACCTCAATATAGGTTTACCTGTGACAGCGTCATCTTGTTTGAGGTCGGGAATGAGTATGGTCGAAACCTCTATGATACCTACGGGGCTTACCAAATACGGGGCAAACCGTGACAAATCACTTGCACAATACGGCGAGATTGTCGGCTTGGCTATGCCGATATTGACCTTCCCCGACTTGTTTTTGTCAGCGTTTACAACACTTATGATACCCGAAATGAGCGATGCCAAGGCACAAAAGCGAGTCAACGGTATAAAATATATGGCTCAAAAGGTGCTTGGGGCAACCTATATATTTTCGGTCATAATTATGGTAGTGTTTTATTATTTTGGCGAGTTAATAGGGCTGGCAATATTCGGCAAAGAAAATGTAGGTATCTATGTCAAAATTCTGGCTCCGTTAATACCGCTCTGGTATATTGACAGGGTTGCGGACGGTATGCTCAAGGGACTCGGCGAACAGGTCTTTTACTTAGCATACAATATAATAGATTCGGTAATCAGAGTTGTATTAACAATTATATTGCTCCCAAAATTTGGAGTTATGGGTGTGATAGTTATGCTGTATGTCAGTGCAATATTAAATCTGGGGTTCAGCACATCAAGGTTAGTAAAAATTGCCAAAATAGAATTAAAACTTAAAAAATTAATTTTGCCACCGTTGGTTGCGGTTCTTGTGTGTAAAATTTTGTCGGTGTTAATTTTTTTAGTTTAGACTTGTGGCGATAACTGTCGGATAATACGGATAGCATAGGGTGATAGTTATGGTTAATTTTATCAATATTTTGCTCCAAAAATTATAAATATTGTCGGTCGAAATATTTGTTAATATAAAATTATCAATATACGACAAAATTTTTGTAACAAAAGATAAAAAAATACTTGACATTTTACCA
>CAZZHP010000033.1:0-8915 GCA_964653925.1 uncultured Eubacteriales bacterium
TAATAATGTCGTCCTTTGGGACAAAGCCTACATTCAAAAATATTGAATAATATTGGACTCTATCGCAACAGAGCATACATAAACCTCTATTAACAGCATAAGAACCTGCCGACCTTACAAGCCACATAATGTCTTCCTTTTGTTTAGCGTCAAGGTCGGTTATCAAGTCGAAGTTTGTATCAAGACCTAAGAGCGAAAAACCGATAATAAAAATCGCATCATCACGCCTTTCAAGTGCTATATGGCCAATCTCTCTGCCGTTATCAGTGTACGATAACAAGGCTGCTGTATCGTTTGTAGGTCCATAAGAATTTAATAATTCTTTATTTTGAATTGGTAAAATAGTAAACATAAAAATCTCCAAAATTATTTAAGATGATGTGATGGGTTAGGGTCAGAGGATAATTTTTTGACTTCTTCCAAAGTTAAATCTCGCCACTTGCCCTGTTGAAGCATACCCATTTTAACCTGACCTATTGCTGTCCGTTTGAGCCTTGCGACTTCAAGCCCGAGTTGTTCGCACATTTTGCGAATTTGTCTATTCCTGCCCTCACGCAAGAGTATTTCAAGCACTACCCTGCCCTCTTGCCTTTGTATTACACGAACTTCTGCCGGAGCAGTCATATAGCCATCAATCTCCATACCTGTTTGCAAAGAGTTTATTTGCTCATCATTAATTGATGGTCTGACAGTTACACGGTATACTTTGTAGATGTGCTTTTTAGGGTGCATAATAAGATTAGCAAAGTCACCGTCGTTTGTCATAAGTAACATACCCTCGGACTCTCTGTCAAGTCTACCTACGGGAAACAGGCGGACATCTATATCCTTTACTAAATCTGCTACACATTTACGGCCCTTTTCGTCCTGCATAGTTGTTATATATCCTCTTGGTTTATGTAACATAATGTAACGGAATTTTGGTTTAGCAGACGGCGTAACACGCTTGCCCTGAACATAAATCTTATCGTTATAAGGGTCAACCTTATCGCCTATCTCTGCCTTTAAACCGTTAACTTTTACCTTGCCGAGTGCGATTAACTCCTCACTCTTTCGCCTTGAAGCGACACCGCAATCAGCAAGAACTTTTTGTAATCTCACTTGTTTAGAATTTGACATAATATATTTTCCCTGATCTTTTAAATATAATTTGTATTTTACCTAATTATTGTTATGCTATTCTACTATTTAAAAACTTATATATCTTTTCAAAAATTGTTGTCTTATGTTTGGGTATATTTTTATCTGCAAACAATGGCACACACGCAATTTGTTCGCCGTCAAGAGTATATTTAATTATACCGTAAGACGCATAAGTATTGACCGGTGCGTCAATACAATCGGGAATAATTACCTCCCTCTTTATCCTTGAAGCATCGCCCTTATTTACAACAACATCTGCTCGGAATTTAGCCGACAAACCGACGCTTGTAATATCATCACCTGCACCGTCGACTGATATTGTAAATTGCTGTGTTGTATCATCTACGACATAATTTTCAAGTTTTGAAAAACCGTATTCAAATAACTTGATATGGTCGTTCCAATCGTCACCATCGTTCATTGTAACGGCAACCAATGTTACTCCGTCCTTAGTTGCGACACTTACGAGTGTACGCCCCGATGCCTTAGTAAAGCCTGTCTTGCCACCAACTGTATATTCATATAATGATAATAATTTGTTGTGGTTTGTATATGTAACTTTTTTATCGTATGGATGTATAAAGTTTATTGTAGCAGTCTTTTTAGATGTAACATCTGCAAAATCTGAATTCTCCATAGCGTAGGCCATAAGTAATGCCATATCATAGGCTGTTGTATAATGCTCGGCATCATCAAGTCCACTCGGGTTGGTAAAGTTAGTATTTTCCATACCAATTTGCTTTGCCCTGATATTCATACGCTTTGCAAAATCTTCGATACTACCGCAAGTTCCGATAGCAATAGTGTTAGCGGAGTCATTACCTGATACAAGCATCATACCCAAAGCGAGTGAACGCAAATCGACAATATCACCTACTTTGAGTCCCATAGAACTGCCCTCGGCTATCATATCATGGGTAAACTTAATATCAATATTATTACTTGCACTCTGTTCAAGTGCAAGTAATGCTGTCATTATCTTGGTGGTGCTTGCCGGTTTCATTTGTTTGTTACTGTCTTTGTCAAAGAGGACTTGGCAATTATTAGCACACAAAAGCACCGCCGTCTGTGCTGATACTGTCGGTGGTGCGGTATCATCTGCTGTTACGGATAGCACGCCAAACGACATACCAAACATCAATGCAAAGGTTAAAATAACTGATAGTAATTTTGTTTTCATATAACTTCACCTCATAATATACTATGAGATTTGAGCCATAAATAAAACAATTACACAACAATTAAATTTGAATTAAATGATTGGGTCATCAAGTTTTACATCATCTGTTTTACTTTTTTTATCCTTTTTAAACAAGGCTGCAATTTTATCGAAAACTTCTGGAATCATACCAACGGCCCTATCTAATGAATCGTTGTAACTCTCGATATTTGTAAACTTTACATCTCCGTCGCAAACTACGAGGAAACCTATCGGTGAAATAGTGATACCTGCACCACTACCGCCACCAAAATATTCCTTATCAGTTTTTTTGCTTGGGAAATCTGAACCACCGGAAACGAAACCGTAAGAAACCTTAGAAACAGGTATAATCACAGTATTATCAGCGGTAACTATCGGGTCACCTATAACTGTGTTTACATCTACCATTTCTTTAATTTTTTCCATTGTGACATTCATCATACCGTTAATTGGACACTCATACATATTTATCTCTCCTTTTATTTTAGATTATTTATCTATTTTTGAAAAGCCAATTAAAAATTTAATGCTGTAAATTAATACCCAAATTATCCTGCATTTACAATTTAATTTTGCGTTTACCTCTGTCTGTGCCTTTTCATCAAAATTAGGTTTGATAGAAATATAATGTTTGGCACAGTTTGTGTATTCGGTTATAATCGACATAAGCGGATATGCAACAGTACAATATCTGCCATACATTATGGCGGTTTGGGCTGCATCATCACAGGATACAGACACATCAACCGATATATTTTTGACCTTGATTTTGCAAAGTAACGGAAAGAGTGTATCTTTGACAAGATTTAAAACATCTTCAAGTAATGACAAAAAGTCAGAAAGGCCTTTCTCTTTTATCCTGTCAAATATACTTTTCTTGGCCTTTTGGGTATCAGTATCTTTGTCCTTTTTGTTATCATCTTCGGCTTTATTTTTATCTTGTTTTTGCGGTAAGAGTCTTATCTTAATAAATAAAATTCTTATATACAAGGCAAGTTCCTGTTTAAATTCGGCATACAAGTGAACATTGGATACCAATAAAATAGCAATTAAAGTTAACAATGACAATATAATTATTAGCAAAATTTTTAAAATTATCATTGTAACCCCCCTTTGATATGCTGTCTATGTTGCCGAGTGTTTGAAAGTTGGCTTAGTCTGCAACATCTGTTATTGATAACTGCTCATTAGCTGAATTAGACTTGTCCTCCCTTGGGAGTGCCGGAAGTTGTTCGAGCGATGATAGCCCAAAACACCGCAGGAAGTTCTCTGTTGTGCCATATAACAGCGGTCGACCTGGTAATTCAAGCCTGCCTTTTTCTTCTATTAAATCTTTTAGACATAGCGAACCGATAACACCGCTACAATCTACACCCCTGACTTGCTCTACAAATGATTTAGTTACAGGCTGATTGTATGCAATTACTGCAAGCACTTCAAGGGCTGCCTGTGAGAGCGGAGTGTTCCGCCTTAGGTCCATTACTGTACGGATACCGGCTGCAAATTTACTTTTGGATACCATTTGGTAATTGTTATCAAGTGCTATTATCTCTATGCCCTTATCATCGGCTGAATAATCTGTTACGAGGTCATTTAGTGCTTTTTTGACCTTGTTTAAATTTAGGTTTAGTGCCTCTGCAATTCTACCGGCAGATATACTCGAACCGCTTGCAAAGAGTATTGCCTCGATAGTCGCCTTTAATTCTGTATCTTTCATAATTTCACCAATTAATAGATTATCTTATTATTTATGATTTTTGTCCCTTACAAGCGTTACATCGGCATTATCACCATCACCGTTTATTGTGATACGCTTACCCTTGACAAGTTCTAATATCGCCAAAAATGTTGCGACTAACTCACTGCGTCCGTTAGAATTTGCAAATAACTCGTGATATTTCGCACGGTTTATCTTCCATAATTTGCGGATAACAAAAACTATCCTTGAACTTACGGATATTATCTTGTGCGAGACAATACCGGAGAACGCTGTCTCGGGTGGTGGTAACTTATTTTTGCCCCTGCCGATAGCACTTTCAAGTGCATAGGCTATATCGGTACTCCTGTGTATTCTATTATATGTCAGGTCATACTCGACAGGAGAAGGCTCCCGTACAAACCTATCAAACGACACCATTTGGGCAAACTTCGCCGCCATCTGTTTACATTCCATATACTCTATAAGTTGACCTGTAAGTTCTTGTTTTAAAATCTCTGCCTCGTCCTCGTATTTAGGCAGGAGCATAACAGACTTGATATAAACAAGCCTTGATGCCATCTCTAAAAATTCCGAGGCAATATCCATATCTGCGTTAGTCATTATTTCAATTTGCTCGGTGTATTGGTCAACAAGTTCAACTATGCTAATATCATAAATGTTTATTTTGTTTTTTGCTATCAACGAGAGTAGTAAATCAAGAGGTCCTTCGAAGTCGCTTGTTTTATAACTTATTGTAGTTTGTGACTCCAAGATTATGCCCCCATAAGCAAATTAATAGCATTAAACGGCAAACCTGCAAGCCACAACACACCATCAAATATTAAGCCTGATAATAAATTTATAGGGCGGTCAAGATAACCGCTAAACAATGCTCCGATAAGAATAATTCTGATTATTTGATAATACCTATCTATCCATGCAAGTGCATTATATGGCAGGAAGTTAAACAAAATCTTTGAACCATCAAGCGGTGGAACAGGTATTAAATTAAATACGGCAAGCCCAATATTTACATATATATAATAAATCAAAAATGTGTATATAATTGTACCTATTACATTTGTAATGAGAAATCCGTAAGCAAAAAAGTAAACTGCCTGCAAAATCAAGGCACCTGCAAAGGCTGCTACTATATTAGCCATAGGTCCTGCCAAAGCACACAGGACAATATCACGCTTAGGGTGTCTAAAACTACGGACATCAACAGGTACAGGTTTTGCCCAACCAAACCCAACCAAAAGCAAACATACTGCACCAAGCGGGTCTATATGTTCAATAGGGTTAAGGCTTAACCTGCCCCTATATTTTATAGCAGTATCACCGCACTTATATGCAACAAATGCGTGGGCCCACTCGTGAAAAGGCAGAATTAAAAATATTACAATTAATATAGCCAAAACTTGTGCTACCGCACTCTGGAATGTAAGTGTTCCGCTAAATAAGTCAAAAAGCATAACATACCTCCAATTATATATCTTTATCATATTTTACCACATATAACACAAAAAAACAATATTAAATGTTAAAATAAATTGATTTATATAGGCGTTATCTAATTACTTTTTCCTTTAATTTAACAATATTGCTGTCTATTGGTAAATTATTGCTTAGATAATTGTTGTTTTTTGATAGACATTGGCAAATTTTTGTGTTATAATAATTGTAAATAAAAAAATATTTATACGAGGGTATGGTAATAATTGTGAATATTTTAATTTGTGATGATGATGAAATATCAATACAAGAAAGTTATAATATCTTAACTGAATATGCAATAAAAAACAGACTTAACTTTAATATAGAAACCCGTACAAACAGTTTAGAGGTACTCAATAGCAAGGACTGCTACGACATTGCTTTGTTGGATATTGAAATGCCTTATGTAACAGGGCTTACTTTGATATCGCATCTAAACGAAATAAATAAAAATATCCAGATATTTATTATAACATCATATAGCTGTTATCTGGATAATGCTATGGATTTGAATGTTTTTAGATATATAAATAAGCCTATTGACAAAGAAAGATTTTTTAGAGGGCTTGATATTGCGGTAGAGAAATACAACTCAAACCGGCAAATAATAACGCTGGATAACGGTATCTTTACCCGTATGGTAACTGTAAGTGATATTATATTTATTACCATAGAAAAGCGTAAAGTTGTATTTGTAACCAAAAACGGCAGTCTGTATTCTAACCAAAAATTATCCTATTGGGCGGAACAGCTTGCAGAATTTGACAACCTTGTCTCAACTCATCATAGCTACATAGTCAATCTTGATTATGTCATAGATTTTGACAGAACAGAAGTATTGCTCAGGTGCGGTAGTAATAACTATACTGCCCCGTTATCGCAAAGGAACTATACTTCGTTTAAGAAAACATATTTTGCAAGTTTGTAGAGGTGTAAAAAATGATTGACAATATTTATTACGCATTGGTCTTTTTCGTAGAGGTTTTGATTTCTTACCTATATTGCGAGGCGAAATTCGAGAGGAAAACTAACGGCATTATCTTGCGGATTTCGTTATCTGCTATGTATGTAATCTTGTATTTTTCGAGGACTTTTGAAAATGCCTTTATAAATCTACTTATGTTCTTTATATGCAACTTTTTGCTGATGTTCTTGTTTTACAATACAAGTAAACGCTCCTGCGTATTTCACAGTAGTTTGTTGCTTATACTGATGTCTGTTACCGAGATAGTAGTATACTTAATATCATCGAGTATATTGAAAACCGGTGCAATAACTGTTCTGGACAGTTCAACTAATCTGATATTCCAGACAACAATCTGCAAAACTCTGTATTTTGTTGCCGCGTATATAATGTCTAAATTTTCAATCAAAGAGAAAAAAGATGAAGAAAGTAAATCGTTTTACCTCTTTATTTTGCCCCTTTCGAGTACATTGGTATTGTATTCGCTCTTTTTGATTATAAACGGATACAAGACTCCGCCAAAACACATACATTTGTTGATTATAAGCATGGTGTTACTTTTGATTTCTAATGTAATTGTTTTCTTGGTTTATGAATTTGCCCTAAAAACATACAGAAAGAATATTGAATTAGAGGTCCAACAACAAAAAGATAAATCTATGTCAGCTTATTATAATTTGTTAAATCAAAAAAATGAGGACACCAAAATTATTATTCATGATTTTAAGAGACATTTAAATACAATTAAGTCTTTTTCTGAAGAAGGCGGACAGATTGCGACCTATATTGACAACATTATGAAAGATTTCAAAGTTAATGTGGAAGTAAACTATTGTAACCACCCTTTGTTAAATGTAATTACTAATAAGTATCAGGCAATCTGCAATAGTTTAAACATTAAATTTAGCACGGATATAAGGACTGCACAGTTAGATTTTATGGATAATCACGATATAACTGCTCTGTTTGATAATTTGCTCGAAAATGCCGTTGACGCCGCAAAACAAACCAATACTCCTTTTGTAGATTTTATTATACATATCAGAAATGACAAATATCTTGTAATAAAAATTGCTAATTCTATAAAACAAAAAGTTAATATAAGAAAAAATCTTATAAATTCAAGCAAGGACGAAAATGGAATACACGGTGTAGGACTTAAAAGTATCCACAAGGTTGTTAATAAATATAGTGGCGAGTTCTTTATGAACTTTAATGAAAAAAATATGATGTTTATTACAAAAATTACATTTGATATAAACAAAAATCTTAAATAAAAATTAAATAATAAGAGTTGATAAGGTATAGAAATCTTATCAACTCTTTAATTTTGCGTAATTATCTAATTATAAATTGTGAAGTTGTTTATAATTTTGGATACATTGTTTTACAACTTCGATAGCAACCTCAGCATTTTGGACCTCGTTTACTGCTGTGTCTTTATTTTCGAGTGCCTTATACACCGAGAAGAAATGAGTCATCTCGTTAAAAATGTGTTTAGGAAGTTGTGAAATATCCGTAAATTCATTATAGTTAGGGTCATTAAATGGAATTGCAATAATTTTTTCGTCATTTTTGCCGTTATCAAGCATAGTAATAACACCTATCGGATAACATCTAATCAAGGTCATAGGTTGAATAGTTACGCTTGATATAACCAATACATCTAACGGGTCGCCATCATCTGCGTGGGTGCGTGGTATAAAACCGTAGTTAGCAGGATAGTGGGTTGATGTATGCAAAATACGGTCAAGGAATAGTACGCCTGTTTGTTTGTCGAGTTCATACTTACATTTACTGCCCTTTGGTATCTCGATTACAACCATAAAGTCTAAAGGTTGAACCCTTGAAGAATCAATGTCGTGCAAAATATTCATTATCTTATCCTCCCAATAACAAAATCTCTATTTATATAGATATACTATCATATATCATTATTTTTTGCAATAGCTTTTATAATATTACAACAAGATTTATTTACCTTAGTTAAAATATTGCTTTTAAACTGTATTTTATTGTTAACTTATTTTAAAAAAACTAAATGCTCAATGCCTTCATAACAGAGATAGCGTAGACTTCCTTTGCACCTGATTTATCGAGTAAGTCACAGCAAGCACCTATTGTATAGCCTGTTGTGATAATATCATCACATAAAAGTATTGTCCTATTGATTATTTCGGCTTTGTCTATCACTTGATATGCACCCTTGACATTAAGTCGCCTTTTGGACTTGGATAATGTATGTTGGGGTGTGTTGTTCTTTATCTTGATGAGCGTGTCTTTGTATTGTATATTTAAAATTTCTGCAATATTTTTTGCTATAACTTCTGACTGATTATATCCCCTCTCTTTGAGTCGCTTGTTATGTAACGGGACACAGGTTATATAGTCAAAGTTTACATCAGCATATA
>CAZZHP010000034.1:0-8768 GCA_964653925.1 uncultured Eubacteriales bacterium
CTAATTTTGCAGGTTTTTCAACGATTGCTGTTTCTGCACAGGCATTTGCAAATCTTTGCATTGTTTCGAGTCCAATTTCCGGATGTCCCATCTCACGACCACGGAAACGAATTGACACTTTAACCTTATCACCCTTAGCGATGAATTTAAGAGAATTGTTGAGCTTTGTGTTAAAATCGTTTGTGTCAATATTAAGCGAAAGTCTTATCTCCTTAGTATCGGTTACACGCTGATTTTTGCGGGCTTCTTTTTCCCTTTTAGCCTGTTCAAAACGATATTTACCATAGTTCATAATTTTGCAAACTGGTGGAACAGCCTGTGGTGAAATTTTAACAAGGTCTAAATCGCTGTTGATAGCAATTTCCAAAGCCTTGGCGGCAGACATAATACCGAGTTGCACACCATCGTTACCGATAACACGAACCTCGCTATCATTTATTTCTTCGTTGATTTGAATTTCTTTGCTGCTAATGTTCAGCACCTCCAAAGATATTTGTAAATAAATAAAGCGAACAGACAAACCTGCTCGCAATCAATACACAAAATTCTATATGAATATGTCATACAATCCTTGCATAGTACAACATACAACATAGTTATTTTAAGATATTGACCCGTGCAGACAACACCCCACAGGTGAAAACATACTGTTTTACTTTATTTTACCTATACTATAATAGCATTTTTAAAGGCCTTTGTCAAGCCTTTTGCAAAAATTTATAAAATTATTTTCAGGTGTATCAGTATATTTCAACTGATACACCAATAATTTTAAATTTACGGTTAAATTATTTTACCATATTTGCAACTTCTGCTGCAAAGTCATCTTGACGCTTCTCAATTCCTTCGCCCTTTTCAAAACGAACGAACTTGTTGATAACAATGCTACCGCCAAGTGCCTTAGCTGTATCGTTTGTATATTGGTTAATAGAAATTTTATCGTTCTTAACAAATGCTTGTTCAATGAGGCAGTTCTCTTTATAGTACTTGCCGATTTTGCCCATAACAATCTTCTCCGCGATTGCAGCAGGCTTGCCCTCGTTGATAACTTGCTCTGTCATAATCTTCTTTTCATGCTCGATAACATCAGCAGGAACATCTTCTTTGTTAAGGTAAAGTGTATTAAGAGCCGCAATTTGCATAGCAACATCTTTGCCGTAAGCAACGAAACCATCGTTTGTAGCGTCGATATCTGTCGTAAAGTTTACGATAACACCAATCTTACCGCCAGCGTGAACATAAGCAACACAAGGACCCTCTACTCTCTCGAAACGGCGAATTTTAATGTTCTCACCGATTACAAGAACGATGTTTTGGAGTAATGCTGCAATTGTTTCTGTTGAGTCAACTGCAACTGTTTCGAGAAGTGCGTCAACATCAGCAGGGTTCTTCTCGATAATTGTTTTAGCACAAACATTTACAAAGGCTTGGAAGTCAGGGTTCTTAGCAACGAAGTCTGTCTCTGAGTTAACCTCAACAACGCAACCAACATCGTTACTGTCGTTAGTGATTGCCATTGCAACACCTTCTGCTGCAATTCTGCTTGCCTTCTTAGCTTGTTTAGCAAGACCTTGCTCTCTTAAAAAGTCGATAGCTGCGTCCATATCTCCGTTAGACTCTGTGAGAGCCTTTTTGCAGTCCATCATACCGCAACCGGTTTTTTCTCTTAAAGTTTTTACATCTTGAGCTGTAAATGCCATTGTATGTCAATCCTTTCGTATTATTCAAATTTATTATTTATTAACGAATAATAGATTATTCTTCTGTGTTTTCTTCTGCTGTTTGTTCGGCAGCACCCATACGGCCCTCTCTGCCCTCGATGATAGCGTCAGCCATAGCACCGGCAATAAGTTTTACTGCACGGATAGCATCATCGTTACCTGGGATAACATAGTCAACATCATCAGGGTCGCAGTTAGTGTCAACGATAGCTACTACCGGAATACCAAGTGTCTTAGCCTCAGAAACTGCAATCTTCTCTTTGCGTGGGTCAACGATGAAAAGACAGCCAGGGATACCAGGCATATCCTTGATACCGCCCATAAACTTCTCGAGTTTTTCGATTTCGAGGTTAAGTTTAATAACTTCCTTCTTAGGGAGCATATCGAATGTACCGTCAGACTCCATTGTACGAAGTTGCTTTAAGCGAGCAATTCTCCTCTTGATTGTAGCGAAGTTTGTGAGCATACCGCCGAGCCATCTTGCGTTTACATAGTAAGCACCAGCACGGATAGCTTCTTCTTTAACTGAATCTTGGGCTTGCTTCTTTGTACCAACAAAGAGAACATCTTTGCCCTCTGCTGAAATTTCTCTTACAAAGTTGTAAGCTTGGTCGAGTTTCTTAACTGTTTTTTGGAGGTCGATAATGTAAATACCGTTTCTCTCTGTAAAGATATACTCTGCCATTTTAGGGTTCCATCTTCTGGTTTGGTGACCGAAGTGAACGCCTGCCTCTAAAAGTTGTTTCATAGATACTACTGCCATTTTAAAATCCTCCTTAGGTTATATCCTCCGTAGAAGTCGTAGTACAGCCCAGAACAATCAAGGTAAACTTATCCTGACACCCAATGGGCATACTTCTACGTGCGAACTGCCTCTATATTTTAACACAGGCAAAAACAAAAATCAAGCCCTTTTTTGAATATTTTTCAAGAAATTTGGCTTGATTTTAGGTTTGTTTTAAATTTTTTAATAATCTTGTATCAATATCTGTCAAAAAATCTATGGTCGCCGTGTGTACAGATGTAATTCATTGTTTCGTGCCAAGCACTACTGCTCCAAGTATAAGCGTAAAAATATCTGACTGTGTGCTGTACCGCTGACCCGCCTTGGTCAAATATGAACGATACCGCTGCCAAGACATCACTGTTTGGTGTATTGTTAAGGGAACCCTCGTATCCGCAACTAACTCTTACTGACTCTACACTGTTAAAGCCGTCATACACAAGTCTGTCCCTTATAGTTTGTGCTACAAGTGCCGCACCTACAAAGCCCTGATTGCCTGCCTCGCCCATAACGAGATGTTCGAGAATACTTCTATCCTCCTCGCTAAGACTAACTGCTTGACCACAGTAGTCAAGGTCAGCTTTATCAGTTGCAATTAAAAAGCCCCTTGAAAGTTGGTTGCTTCTAAATTCTTCAATAGCGTTAATTCTTTTTTCTTCTTCGGCTTTTCTGGAAGCCTCTTTTAATGCTTTCTCTGCTTCAATCTCGGCTTGCTTTATCTGAGATTGAACACTCTCGTTTGCTAAATCAATTACCTTTGCCCTATCAAGAGAAGCATCAAAATCTATTGAAGCATCAATAGCAATAGCCACCTCTGTATGTGTTTGATCATTTTTGACATCATCATTTATTTGATTTGTATTTGTAGCCTCATCATCAGCCGCTAACGATTTAACATTAAAATCTGTGAGCGGAATAGCAATAACCATAGCAGATACTAAAATAGCCGCAACAGTGCTTTTGACTCTCGTTGAACAACTCAAACAAAATCCTCCTTTTATTCCCCTTGTCCCCATCGTGTTACAAATATGTACTATTTCTACACAAAAGTTACAAGAGTTTATTTAGTGCCACTTAATATCAAGAGGTATTAAAACACACTTTTTTAAAAAAAGCAAATTTTAATTTTTGAAAAAAGTGGATTTTTAATTTCAAAAATTACATCATAAGTTACAAAATTGATACTTTTGTAGTGCATTATTAACAAATATGATAACTTTTAGGTTCTGTAATTTCTGTTTTTTTTACAAACTTTTAAAAACCGTATTTTTGGCATATTTTTTATATTTATTGTGTTGATTTTTATATTTATTGCTGTGATTTTATTTCTAAAATAGAAATAAGAAATTACCTTTTACTTGAAAATTAATTAAAAAAACCTTTCTTTCTCCTCTTTTTTCCATTATTCTGGTTGCAATTTTTAACCAAAATGGTGTCCTCACCTATAAGGCAAATATTCTCCCACGGAATAATTATATCGGAACATCTGCCAAGCAAACCGCAACACCTCAACCTGCCAAAAACAATAATTGAGCATACCCTCGCAGTCTGGGTATCTACCTCGATATCATCTACAAAGCCCATTCTGCAACCTGTGCTATTATTTATGACTTCCTTGTGCCTAAGTTCCACTATCCTACAAGTCAAAATATCACCTCTTTTAACATATAACAGCCCACTGAATATATAAAAATCAGTATACTATTAATATGTAATTATTTCTATGCCAAATTTTATTCTATAAATATAGTATATATATGTGCAAAAACGGTACAAATATTACCTAAAAATTAAAATAACAATAATTTTTTTGATGGCTTAATTTTAATAAAACAAAAAAATCTCGCCGAGCATTTAACTCAACGAGATTTCTGTATATATTAGTATATTAAATTTTACAAATTGATAAAATTATTTATCATTTCAAAGCCACGCTCGATATAGTTGCCTGTTGATTTTGCCGACTGCTCGTTAAAATTATCAACCCCAGAGGCCTTCTCTGACTTAGAGCAATATATCAAATATGGCACAGGTGTTGCCGTATGGGTCTTGATGCACAAAGGTGTTGCGTGGTCAGGGCAAACCAACACAGCAAAGTCACCCTGTGATTTCAAATACTCTACGACAGGTGTCAAGACTTTTTCGTCAATTAACTCGATAGAGCGGACCTTGTTTTGTATCTCCCCACGGTGACCACATTCATCAGGTGCTTCGACATGGATATACACAAAATCTTGACCACGCTCAAACTCTGCGATAGCTGCCCTGCATTTGCCATCAAAGTTAGTATCAATATAACCGGTCGCACCCTCAACATCAATACTATCCATATTCGCACAAATAGCGATACCTTTGAGCAAATCAACAGCCGAAATCATCGAGCCTGTTCTGTTATATTTTGCCTTAAAATCAGCAAGCAAAGGCTTAGTACCCTCGCCCCAAAGCCATATAGAGTTAGCAGGACGCCTGCCGTCCTTAATTCTCTGCAAATTAACAGGGTGGTCTTTGAGCAAATCATAACTCTTGACCATTAAATCATATATATCCGCTACATTTCTGCCGTTAGGAATATAGTCCTTTATTTTTCTGCCTGTAATATCGTGGGGCGGTGTCAATACTCCTAAGTGTACATCACCCTTAGCCCAAACCAAACAATGTCTATAAGCCACACCGCTATAAAATTTGAATACATCATTCCCAAGTTTTGATTGAACATATTCAATTAAAATTTTGGCATCTTCTGTGGAAATATCATCAGCACAATAATCAACCATAGTTTTGTCGGAATATTCTGCCTCATCTGACAATGTAACAAGGTTACAGCGGAGTGTAACATCATCATCTTTTAAGTCTATGCCAATACTTGCTGCTTCGAGCGGAGAACGGCCTGTGTAATATTTTGCAGGTTCGTAACCAAGTACCGACAAGTTGGCAACATCGCTGCCTGGTTTGAGTCCATATGCAACAGTCTTTACAATGCCGACCTCTGCCTTGCTTGCAAGTTCGTTCATACATGGCTTGTTTGCAACCTGCATAGGTGTTTTATTCCCAAGTTCTTCAACAGGCAAATCTGCCATACCATCACAGAGCATTAATAAGTACTTCATTAAATATCACCCTAAATAAAAATTAAATTAACCTTGAAGTTCACCGAGGCTCAACGCTTTGAGGTAAGCATTGATAAACCCATCAATATCACCGTCCATAACTGCGTTAATATTGCCTGTCTCGAAATTAGTACGGTGGTCCTTAACAAGCGTATAAGGCATAAATACATAACTGCGAATTTGGCTGCCCCAAGTGATTTCTTTTTGAACACCTTTAATATCCTCTATTTTTTCGAGGTGCTCTCTTTCTTTTATTTCCATAAGTTTTGACATAAGCATCTTCATAGCCATATCTCTGTTTTGATATTGACTACGCTCGACCTGACTTGCAACGACAATACCAGTAGGAATATGCGTAAGTCTAACAGCAGAGGAGGTCTTGTTTACCTTTTGACCGCCCGCACCGCTCGCACGGTAAACATCCATCTTAATATCCTCCGGTGGAATTTCTATCTTAATATCGTTATCTATCTCAGGCATAACTTCAAGCGAGGCAAAGCTTGTGTGCCTTCTGCCGGCACTGTCAAACGGCGAAACCCTGACAAGTCTGTGGACACCAACCTCCGATTTGAGATAACCGTAGGCATTTTCGCCCTCAATAAGCAGAACCGCACTTTTGAGTCCTGCCTCATCACCATCAAGATAGTCAATCTCCTTGACGCTGAAATTATGTGCAGCAGCCCAGCGTGTGTACATACGGTATAACATCTCTGCCCAGTCCTGAGCCTCTGTGCCACCTGAACCAGCGTGGAATGTTATAATAGCGTTCTTTCTATCATATTCGCCAGTGAGTAATGTTTGTAGGCGTTGTTTTTCGAGGTTAATCTTGATATTCTCTAATTCTGCATTTGCCTCATCAAACAGTGATAAGTCCTCCTCCTCATCAGCAAGTTCGATAAGTGCCATAGTGTCCTCGTAAGCATTAGATAGTTTATCAAATTCCTCTACCTTTGATTTAAGATTACTTGTCCTTTGCAGTATTTTTTGAGATTTTTCCATATTATCCCAAAAATTCGGCTCGGCGGCAGTATTTTCAAGTTGTTGTATCTCTGAAAGCATCGACTTTAAACCGAGTGCATCTGCAAGGTCATCAATATCCGGTTTAAGTGCTTGGAGCTGTAACTTCAATTCTTCAAATTGTAACATATAATAACTCCTTATTATTAAAAATTCACATAATTATATACAATATATTATACACTATAAACCAAAGAATGTAAATAAATTTTCGATATATTTTTGAATATTGAACAGTAAAATGAATTTTCCCAATAAAAAAATTTTTTAAAAACACTTCCATTTATATTATTTATAATATTTCAAAAAATATCACTACTGAATGGAGGTGAATTTTTTTGAAATTTAAAAATAATTTTTTTAAAATGTGGCTTGCTATAATCTTGGTCCTGTCGGGTATTGTTTGTATGTATTTAAAAAATGATACGAACTCCGATACACCTATCCAAACAGTAATTGCGGATAAAAGCAGTACGGGTAAAAAGGTAATTTTGGGTGGGTTTGCCTTTGGCGTTAAGTTATTGAGTAACGGAGTTATGGTTATTGGTATAAGCGAGGTCAACACCCCGAATGGAGTCTGCTCGCCGGCACAGGAATGTGGACTGCAAAAAAACGATATTATATTAAATATAGATAATCAAAAAGTAAAGACAAACGAACAACTGCACGATAAAATAGTAGCCTGCGATAATTCCTTGAATTTAACTGTTAAACGAAACGATGATATATTATCAATCAACCTAACTCCCGTATCTGACAGTAACGGCATTAAACGGGCAGGCATTTGGGTAAGGGACAGTGCGGCAGGTATAGGTACTGCGACCTATATTGACCCTGACACTAAAACCGTTGCAGGACTTGGCCACGCTATATGCGACAGCGACACTAAACAGGTAATTCCATTGTATGACGGTGAAATTTGTATCGCCAACATTACAAGCGTTACTAAATCAGTTAGGGGTAATATCGGTGGCCTAAACGGGTATTTTGACCTTAACAATTTAGGTAAATTAGTTATCAATAATGAATTTGGAGTTTTTGCGACAACCAAGGAAGATTTTGATGAACAAAATTTAATAACGGTAGCAGAGCCGTGCCAAGTAAAAACAGGCAAGGCTAAAATACTGACAACTATTGATGAAAACGGTCCAAAACTCTATGATATAGAAATAGAGACAATAGACCAAAAGAACAAAAACCCAACAAAAAATATGACCGTCAAGATAACAGATGATGAACTCCTTGCAAAAACCGGCGGAATTGTACAGGGTATGAGCGGAAGCCCTATAATTCAAAACGGTATGCTGATAGGTGCGGTAACCCATGTGTTTGTTAATGCACCACAGAAAGGATATGGCATATTTGCCGAAAATATGCTTAACAATTACAATATCTGCATAAATCAAGGCTAAAAAACAATCAATCTATATCAAATTACCTCCTTAATTACTATAATAAAAAATTTTTTAAAATTTTTTGAAATTTTTTTGCAAAATCTATTGCCAAATTTGTTAATTTATGGTAAAATAGAGATAATCTTTAAGGAAGATTAAATTTGGAGGTAATTATATATGGAAAACAAAACTAAAATTCTTTTAACCGAAAACGCAAGCGAATTTTCTCGTGAGGAACTTAACGCAGTAAGCAATATGCACTTTGAGTTGCATTTTTGTGGCAAAGACACTATCGAGATAATTAACAAAATTGCACAAATTCGCCCTAATGCAGTTATTTTGGAGACATTTTTAAGCAACAACGACTGCCTGAGTGTTATCAAAAACGAAAGTATCTTATCTATGGTTCAAAAGCCTATATTTGTAACAGTTTCTGCTTTTAAAAGTCATATTTTGGAGGAAGAACTGTTATCAAACGGGGCTAAGTTATTTGTTACTAAGCCTTACAGTCTAATATCTACCTGTGAGAGAATAAGCGATATTTTGAACGAACAGAGTTCAAGCAAGGGCTTTTACCAAATGAACGAGATTGCTATTGAGTTGCAAGTAACAGAAATATTGCACATGATAGGTGTCCCTGCACACATCAAAGGATACCACTATTTAAGAGATTCTATTATGATGTCAATTGAGACACCTGATATTATTAACGCAGTTACCAAGCAGTTATATCCATCGGTAGCCA
>CAZZHP010000035.1:0-8723 GCA_964653925.1 uncultured Eubacteriales bacterium
GAATACGGTTCAGAGACATACAACAATGTATTCTATCTTGATGAAAACAGCGTAATGAACAACGGCACTATCAGAATGTTTAATACTACAAGCAGTGCCGGCAAGATGAAGATTTATAACAACATCTTCTATTATAATGGTGAAACAGCAAAGGCAGCTAATACATTTGCTGATAACAACTTTGATTGGAGAAGTAACATCTTCTATGGTTTCACCAACCTCCCACAAAATGATGATGCTGCTAACCCTAACTTCAGTGCAGATCCATTGTTTGTAAACCCTGGTCAAGGTGTAAACGGTAGCGGTAACGGTATATTCTGCGAGGAATTGAACGGTTACAAACTCTCCGCAAATTCACCTGCTATTGACAAGGCTGTTTACTTAGCAAGTATGGAAGATGAGACAGGTAACAGAGACTTCTTTGGTAACAAACTTACTAAGATTACTGATATCGGTGTATATGAGACAGGCTCTATCTGCGACAAGGTTATGTCTACAACTAATGTTTTAGATGCAGAAAACAATACAGTAACTGTTGCAAACGGCACAACCGCTAAGGAACTTGTTGATTCACTTGTATACGAATCAAATGTTATTGCTAATGTTTCCCGTAACAGTATTGTAATTGATGCAAAACAAATACTTGCAAGCGGTGATGTTCTTACAGTTTCCGATGCAAATTACACAGTAACAGTAGCAGACGGCGAGCAAGTTATTAACTATGTTCCAACAGACATTATGACTGCTACTGCTGGTAGTAGCGAGACTGCAAGTGCAAGTGATATTCCTGCTAATGTATTAGACGGCGACACAGGCACAATGTGGCATACCGCTTGGGCAGGTGCAGACCGTAGTTTGCATTATATCACACTTGCTCTTACCCAAGATTACAGTGTAACAGCATTTGAGTACACACCTCGTGTATCACAAACAAACGGTGTTATCACAAAGTATAATATCTCCGGTAGTAACGATAACTCAAATTGGACTACTATCGCAGAGGGTACTTGGGCAGCAGACAATACTGTTAAGACAGTTACTTTTGACGCTGTTACTTACAAGTACTACAAACTTACTTCTGTTGAGTCAGTTTCTGACGGTGCTAATCAATTCTCATCAGCTGCTGAAATTCGCTTAGTTGGCGACAGAATTGGTTATACACCTGATGCACCACAAGGACCACAAAATGTTACTGCAAAGGCTAACGGTACTTATGCAGAGATTTCTTGGACTGCTCCTGAAAATGCAGAAAGTATTGTTAACTATATAATCAAGAATGGTTCAACAACACTTGCAACAGTTAAGTCAACCGAAACAAGCGTTATTGTAAATGGACTTGCAGCACAAGCTGCATACACACTCTCTGTATATGCGTTAAGTGATGAGGGCATTATGTCAAACAAGACTGATGTTACATTTACAACAACTGATGACACAAGCACACCTGACTTAGGTTATGGTGATGATGTTGTACTCGGTGATGTAAATAAGGACGGCAAGGTAAACGCAACTGATGCTACACTTATCTTACAACATTACGCTAATATTGAGACAAAGGTAGCAGTTGATAATAGCGTTGCCGATGTAAACAAAGATGGCAATGTAAATGCAACTGATGCTACACTTGTACTCCAATACTACGCTGGCATTATAGTTAAATTATAATATCTGCGAATTATCAAGATAATTAAAGATAATTTGAGATAATTTTTAAAAACGGTACTGAATGATGATAAAGTCACTCAGTACCGTTATTTTTTGACTAAATAGTGCGAAAATCGACATTGAAAAGTTTTAAAAAAATGGTATAATAATAGTAGAATATTGAGGAGGTGATTATATGTTTGAACATCACGGAGGACCGCACGGAGGACCGCACGGAGGACCGCACGGAGGACCACACGGAGGACCACACGGAGGAGGTTTTGGAGGTGGTCCGCATAGGGGAGGCTTTGGTGGACCACCACGGCGACCTTTTGGAGGCGGATTTTTCGGCGGACCGCCAAGACCGCCGTTTGGCAGACCGCCAAGGCACTACTACGGCGGAGGCTGTATGGGTTGTTGCACAGCCCTTATCGGTGCAATAGCAGTTGCCGTGTCGGCAGTCTTGCTCTTTTTGTACTAATTTAACTCGGATAAATAAACAAGCCCACTATTAACTAACCAGTTATAGCGGGCTTAGTTTTTTTGCAAATTACTAATGTAAAGGGGCATAAAACACATTTACAATAGTAGGGGTAATAGTTGCGTTATCAAAAAAGGGGACACTTTGTGCAGCAGAGAGTTCAACTCTTAAAAGTTTTAATAGGGAAATTATGTAAATTTGCAGGGTCAAAGGTCAAATATTCTTTAATTTTTACAATAAATTTATCAACGCTGTCGGGCGTTCCTTTTTGTCAAAAAATTAAAAAATTTGCCAAAATTTAATTTAGCAGAAAAAAATATCAATAAAAAATGTGATTATTAAAGTTTTTTTAAAAAAAGTATTGACAATTTGACAACAAAGTGGTAGAATTATAGAATGTAACAATATGGGAATGTATGCCCAATAAAGGCAAAAATCGAATTGCTTTATGGTATATTATCATAAAAAAGATTATTTGTCAAGAGTAATAATATTATTATTTTACACAAATTATGCACAGTTAATTTAATGTGTTTTAATGTTACAACTTTTATTATTTACTAACGCATATTTTTAAAGGAGTGATACGCCCAATGGTAAATGTCAAACCGGTTAAGCTTGGTAATAATACCAGAATGAGCTTTGGGAAAATTGATGAAGTTATTGATATGCCTAATCTTCTTGATATACAAAAGAAGTCATATCAATGGTTCCTTGATGAAGGGCTTAAAGAAGTTTTTAAAGATGTATCAGGAATAGTAAATTTTTCGGGTAATTTACAACTTGATTTCATCGACTACGAACTTGATGTAAACAAGCCTAACTATTCTATTGTAGAGTGCAAGGAAAGAGACGCTACATATTCAGCAGCACTTAGAATTTTAGTAAGGCTCACTAACAAAGAAACAGGCGAAATAAAAGAGTCTAATGTATTTATGGGCGATTTCCCTCTTATGACACCGAGCGGTACATTTGTTATCAATGGTGCAGAGCGTGTAATTGTTTCTCAACTTGTCAGAAGCCCTGGCGTGTACTACAAGATGGCACACGATAAGACCGGTAAGGAATTGTTCAGTTCTACTGTTATCCCTAACCGTGGTGCGTGGCTCGAATACGAAAATGACATTAATGATGTGTTCTATGTTCGTATAGACAAGAACCGCAAATTACCTGTTACTGTGTTCCTTAGAGCGTTAGGACTTGGAACAGATGCCGAGATTTTGGAGTTGTTTGGTGATGACGACAGAATTAAAGCAACTATCGAAAAAGATACTACCCATAGTGTAGAGGAGGGCTTAATCGAGGTTTACCGCAAACTTCGCCCAAGTGAGCCTCCAACAGTCGAGAGTTCACAAACTCACATTAACAATATTTTATTTGACCCTAAACGCTATGATATGTCAAGGGTTGGTAGATATAAATATAACAAAAAACTTGGTATCTCCCAAAGAATTACTGACCAAGTACTTGCAGAGCCGATAGTAAACCCAAGAACAGGCGAATTGCTTGCTATTAAGGGTGAGCGTATTGACAAACAAAAGGCTATGGAGATTGAAGATGCCGGCGTAATGATTGCCCATGTTGTCGGTCCTAACGATAACACTGTTAAGGTTATCTCTAACGGTATGGTTGACATCAAAAAATATGTTGACTTAACACAAGAGGAACTTAACAAGTTAGGTATTAAGGAACGAGTAAGGTTCTCTGTATTGTGCGAGATTTTGGATAGCACAACCGAACAAGAGGAGATTTGCAGGCAAATTCGCCTTCGTGCAAACGAACTTGTTCCAAACCATATTACAAAAGATGATATTTTTGCAACTGTAAACTACTTTAACTGCCTTGCTTGCGGTATCGGTACTACTGATGATATTGACCACCTCGGCAACAGAAGAATTCGTTGCGTTGGTGAACTTTTGCAAAATCAGGTGAGGATTGGCTTCTCCCGTTTGGAGCGTGTAATTCGTGAGAGAATGACATTACAGGCTGCCGATCAAGATGGACTTTCACCAAGCACACTTATAAATATCAGACCTGTAACTGCTGCTATCAAGGAGTTCTTTGGTTCTTCTCCACTTTCACAATTTATGGACCAAAACAACCCGCTTGCAGAACTTACACACAAGAGAAGGCTTTCTGCACTTGGCCCTGGCGGTCTTTCAAGAGAGCGTGCAGGCTTTGAGGTTCGTGACGTTCACTATACACATTATGGCCGTATGTGTCCTATCGAAACCCCAGAAGGTCCTAACATCGGTTTGATTTCTTATCTTGCTACCTTTGCCCGTATTAATGAATATGGCTTTATAGAGGCACCTTTCCGCAAAATTGACAAACAAACAGGTATTGTTACCGATGAGGTTGTCTATATGACAGCTGATATGGAAGATGATTTTGCCGTTGCACAAGCCAACGAGCCACTTGATGAGGAACATCGTTTTAAGAATACTAAGGTCGTAGGCCGTTTCCGTGATGAATTCGTTGAATTACCACCTGAACAGTTCGACTTTATGGACGTATCACCTCGTATGGTTGTTTCTGTTGCTACCGCAATGATTCCTTTCCTCGAAAATGATGACGCAAACAGAGCGTTGATGGGTTCTAACATGCAGCGTCAAGCAGTGCCACTACTCGTTACACAATCGCCTATTGTCGGTACAGGTATAGAGTACAAGGCAGGCGTTGACTCAGGTGTTTGTATCCTTGCTGAGGAGGACGGTGTTGTACTCAGCGTTTCTGCTGATGTTATCAGTGTTCAGTATGATTCAGGCAGAATACAAAACTTCCAAGTTATTAAGTTCTTGCGTTCTAACCAAGGCACTTGTATTAACCAAATTCCTGTTGTAAATCGTGGACAAAGAGTTGTCAAGGGCGAGGTTCTTGCTGATGGCCCTTCAACCAAAAACGGCGAGATTTCTCTTGGCAAAAATGCCCTTATTGGCTTTATGACTTGGGAAGGCTACAACTACGAGGACGCCGTACTTATTAATGAAAAAATTGTTAGAGAAGATGTTTATACATCTATTCATATAGAAGAATACGAAACAGAGGCAAGAGATACTAAACTCGGCCCAGAAGAAATTACCCGTGAAATTCCTAATGTCGGCGAAGATATGATTAAGGACCTTGATGCAAACGGTGTTATCCGCATTGGTGCAGAGGTTCACGCAGGCGATATTCTTGTCGGTAAAGTTAGCCCTAAGGGCGAAACCGAACTTACTGCCGAGGAAAGATTGCTCCGTGCTATCTTTGGCGAAAAGGCAAGAGAGGTTAGAGACACATCTTTGCGTGTTCCTCACGGTGAATGCGGTATTGTCGTTGATGTTAAGGTATTTACAAGGGAAGATAGCCGTGATGAATTGGCTCCTGGTGTAAACAAGGTTGTCCGTTGCTATCTTGCTCAAAAGCGTAAGATATCTGTCGGCGATAAGATGGCGGGACGACATGGTAACAAGGGTGTCGTTTCAAGAATTTTACCGGAGGAGGATATGCCATTCCTCCCAGACGGTACTCCGCTTGATATTGTACTCAACCCGTTGGGCGTACCTTCCCGTATGAACATCGGACAGGTACTTGAAGTGCATCTTGGTTATGCTGCCAAAGCACTCGGCTGGAAGATTATGACACCTGTATTTGACGGTGCTCACGAGCAGGATATTTTTGAATTACTTGATAGGGCTGGTTATAGTCCAGATGGTAAGACATGGCTTACTGATGGCAGAACCGGTGAAAGATTTGATAACCCTGTAACAGTCGGTTATATGTATTACCTTAAATTGCACCACCTTGTTGATGATAAAATTCACGCAAGAAGTACAGGTCCTTACTCACTTGTTACACAACAACCTTTGGGTGGCAAGGCACAGTTCGGCGGACAACGCTTTGGTGAAATGGAAGTTTGGGCGTTGGAGGCTTACGGTGCGGCTTATACACTCCAAGAAATCTTGACTGTAAAATCTGACGATGTTGTTGGTAGAGTTAAGACTTACGAGTCAATTATTAAGGGCGAAAATATCCCTACACCTGGTATACCGGAATCATTCAAGGTTCTTATTAAGGAACTTCAATCTCTATCACTTGATATTAAGGTTCTTGACAAAGATAACAACGAAATCGACCTTAAACAACATTTTGATGAAGATGATGAGTTACAAATTCCTGAGACAGGCGTAGAAGTAACAGAAGAAGAAAATATATTTGAAGAAGAAAATGTTATGACCTCTATGGACGGTTTTGGCATTGATGAAGATTCAGAGGAAGGCAACATCTTTGATGATAGTTCTGTAGCAGAATACGAAGATGATTATGATGACTTTGATGAAGATTCTGATTACGAATTTTAAGGAGGGGCTAACTTATGAATTATAATGTTTTTGAATCAATTAAAATATCATTGGCTTCTCCTGACCAAATTAGGTCTTGGTCTTGCGGAGAGGTAAAAAAGCCTGAGACAATCAACTACCGCACACTCAAACCTGAGATTGACGGTATGTTCTGCGAGAAGATTTTTGGACCTACTAAGGACTGGGAATGTCACTGCGGAAAGTACAAGAAACTCCGTTATAAAGGTAAAATTTGTGAGAGATGCGGTGTTGAGGTTACCCGTGCCAAAGTTCGTAGAGAGCGTATGGGACACATTGAACTTGCCGCTCCTGTATCGCACATTTGGTATTTCAAGGGTATTCCATCAAGAATTGCCTTGATGCTCGATGTTTCCCCGCGAAATCTCGAAAAGGTACTTTACTTTGCACAATATATAGTTACCGACCCAGGTGATTGCGAAAAATTGGTTAAAATGCAATGCCTTACAGAGCGTGAATATCACGATATGCGTGAATTATACGGAGATGACTTCAAGGCAGGTATCGGTGCAGAGGCTATCCAAGAACTTCTGAAAGAAATTAACCTTGATGAACTTTCTGTATTACTCAAAGAGCAACTCGAAGAAGCAACAGGTCAAAAGAGAGTTAGATTACTCAAAAGATTTGAAGTTGTAGAGAGTTTCCGTATTTCTGGCAACCGTCCTGAATGGATGATTTTGAATGTTGTTCCTGTGCTTCCACCTGATATTAGACCGCTCGTACAACTCGAAGGCGGTAGGTTTGCAACATCTGACCTTAACGAACTTTACAGAAGGGTTATTAACAGAAATAACCGTTTAAGGAAACTTATCGAACTTAACGCTCCTGATATTATTATCCGCAACGAAAAGCGTATGCTCCAAGAGGCGGTTGACGCACTCATTGATAACGGTCGCCGTGGCAGACCTGTAACAGGCCCTAACAACAGAGCATTAAAGTCACTTTCCGATATGCTCAAAGGTAAGCAGGGTCGCTTCCGTCAAAACTTGCTCGGTAAGCGTGTTGACTATTCAGGCCGTTCTGTTATCGTTGTAGGACCTGAACTTAAAATGTATCAATGCGGTTTGCCTAAGGAGATGGCACTCGAACTGTTTAAGCCTTTTGTTATGAAACGACTTGCGGAAACAGGTGCCGTTGCTAACGCAAAGGCTGCAAGAAAGGCAGTAGAGAGGGCAAAACCGGAGGTTTGGGACGCACTCGAAGTTGTAATCAAGGGTCATCCTGTTCTCCTTAACCGTGCACCTACACTTCACAGACTTGGTATTCAAGCATTTGAACCTGTACTTGTAGAGGGTCGTGCTATTAAGTTGCACCCGCTTGTATGTACTGCGTTTAACGCCGACTTCGATGGTGACCAAATGGCTGTCCATGTACCACTCTCTGTTGAGGCTCAGGCTGAGGCAAAGTTCCTTATGCTTGCTGCTGGCAACTTGCTTAAACCATCAGATGGTCGCCCTGTTGCCGTTCCTACACAAGATATGATTTTGGGCTCTTATTATCTTACACTTGACAAGTCAGGTGAACTTGGCGAGGGCAAGGTATTCAGAGACTTTAACGAGGCCATGATGGCTTATCAAACAGGCATAATTCAACTCCACTCTAAAATTAAAGTTAGACGCACTATGACTTTTGATGGCGTAGAGGAGTCTGGAATTATAGATACAACTATCGGTAAAATCATATTCAACAGACCAATTCCACAAGACTTAGGCTTTGTTGATAGAAGTTTACCGGAAAATAAATTCAAACTTGAAATTAACTTCCTTGTTGGTAAAAAGCAACTCGGTAAGATTGTTGATGCTTGTATTAAGACCCACGGCACACAAGTTGCGGCCGAAGTTCTTGACGAAATCAAAGCACAAGGCTACAAATACTCAACCCGTGGTGCTATTACTGTTGCTGTTTGCGATGCTGAAATTCCACCTGCTAAGAAGGAAATCATCGCAGCTGCCGAGGCAGAGATTGATAGTATCCGTGAAGAATATATGATGGGTCTCCGTTCTGATGAGGAACGCTATGAGCAGGTTCTTAAAATTTGGGAGAAGGCAACAAACGATGTTACCTCTGCTCTTCAAGGCAACCTCGACCAATATAACCCTATATTTATGATGGCTGACTCAGGTGCCCGTGGTAGTATGAGCCAGATTAGACAGCTTGCCGGTATGCGTGGACTTATTGCCAACACATCAGGTAAGACAATTGAAATTCCTATTCGTGCTAACTACCGTGAGGGTCTTAAC
>CAZZHP010000036.1:0-8319 GCA_964653925.1 uncultured Eubacteriales bacterium
CTGTACAGGTTTAACAAGTATAACTATCCCAGACAGCGTAACAAGCATAGGTTATAAGGCATTTAGGTACTGTACAGGTTTAACAAGTATAGTTATCCCAAACAGCGTAACAAGCATAGATTATTATGCATTTTATGGCTGTAGAGGTTTAACAAGTATAGTTATCCCAGACAGCGTAACAATCATAGGTGGTTATGCATTTTGGTACTGTACAGGTTTAACAAGTATAGTTATCCCAGACAGCGTAACAATCATAGTTGGTTCTGCATTTGAAGGCTGTACAGGTTTGAACGATGTATATTATACAGGTTCAAGTACTGAATGGGGAAATATCAATATAAGTGAAAATAATGCCCCGTTAACATCTGCCAATATTCATTTTAATTATACGCCACCTACATCAATATCTATACATACAGAGCCTACCAAGACAAGTTACTATGTAGGTGACAGCCTCGACACAACCGGCTTGGAGTTGAAACTCACATACAGTGATAACAGCACAGAGTATGTAACAACGGGCTTTACCACAAGCGGTTTTGACTCAACCACAGCAGGCACAAAGACTATTACAGTCACCTACGAGGGCAAGACTGCAACATTCGATGTTACAGTAATTAAGACCTTATCCTCAATTTCTGTAAAAACTCAGCCAACTAAGGTAACTTACAATGTAGGCGAAAGCCTCGACACAACAGGCTTAGAGTTACAACTTACTTATGATGACAATAGCACAGAGAGTGTAACAACAGACTTTACTACAAGTGGTTTTGACTCAACCACAGCAGGCACAAAGACTATTACAGTCACCTACGAGGGCAAGACCACAACATTTACTGTTACAGTTAACGAGAGGGTAAACTACGGCGACGCAAACGGCGATGACAGAATTGACTCAACAGATGCAACGCTTATGTTACAGCACTATGCGAATATTATTAACTTGCAAAATAAATTTGCGGTAAACGCAGATGTTAATAATGATAATCTGATTAACTCGACAGACGCTACCCTTGTTTTGCAATATTATGCGGATATTATAAGTAGTTTTGTTTAATTAATATCAAAGTAATATATCCATATATTTTTATTTAAGGAAAACGCCCAGCAGGCTAACTGCCTGCTGGGTGGATAGAAATTTTATGTATATAGGTAGTTTGTCGCATACGGTGCGACCAAAACTAAACACGGAAAATATATAATAAAATCACAAAAATAAAGTTTAAATAAGAACAAGTTGTGTCCTTAAAAAAAGTGAGGAAAGATAATAAGAGTGAGTGCGTTAATTGACAGGGGCGAAACACCCGATATGTGGACAGATGAGTCGGAGTATGTTATGGAAAAACCCAGCACTACAACTAAACTTTGCGATGGCACGCTGTTGCTCTCAACAGCAAACAAAGAATTAAAATTCAAAAAGGCCATAGTCGAGGTCGGCAGAGATGGTGACTGCGACTTTATAATATCACATAGCGTAATAAGCCGAAAGCACGCTACATTTAGTTACGAGGAAGATGAGTGGTATCTGTGCGATAATTACTCGACAAATGGGACCAGTATAAATGGTCTAAGGATAGAGTCGGGCAGGAAATATCAACTTACGGCTTACGATGAGATTAGTTTTGCAAACGAGGACAAGGTTGTCTTTTGTAAGGGCAGAAGTTTATCAAGTCAAAGGGCAGAAAAAGTAGCCAAAACTCTGGCATTTTTAGAGACCGGTATCAAGACATTTACAAAATCTAAATTCAAAGATGAGGTCGCATTCAAACTAATATTGGCTACCTTGTCGGAAGCACCGTTGTATTTCCCAATAGAGATAGATGTTGTGTCTATGTTCGGCACGCTGGATATGACAGGTCTAACCCACAGTGATGTTACCGAAAATGAGGAAGATATAAGAATAAAAATACGCTTGGCAACTTTGGACGATGGAACAGAGTTAATTCCTGTGTTCACCTCGGACGAAGAAGCAAAAAAAGGCGGTGCTACATCGTTGATACGATATTATCCGCAAGATTATTTGCCTATTATTACAAAGATAGGCAAATCGGCAATTATCAATCCGTTCGGCGAAAACAGATTTCTGATGACCTACAAGTTTATTGCCGAAGTCCTTGTGCCGATTGTCATAAACAAAAAGCAACCAAGCGAATAAACACACAGAACTGTTATGAGGGGCAAATAACAAAAATAGGGTTAAATATATTAAAAAAACAACTTAATCAAAACTAAATAAATTTAGGTTTTAACATTTGAGGGTTTTCATATAATAATCTCCTTATAAGCCTAAAAGTTCAAGGGTAGCCGTAGCGGTTACCCTTGAACTTTTTGTAGTGGTCTATATTGTTTTGTTATTGTTCTGTATATTAATATTGCATAAACATATATGGTTTATATTTGCTTGTTACGGCTCTGTTTTTGGATATTCCGATAGTATCTGTAAGGCTGTCGATATAATCGGAGAAGTCGGTTGATTTGCAGTCAACCAATACACTGTCAATGTATGTTTCATCATCAATGTAGGTTGCCTTTTGGTCGGCAATTTTGCCCTTGTAGATAATGTACATTACAGCGGAGGTGTCCTCGCCACTCTCGACTATTGTTGCCTTGCCCTCATCAAGAGAGTTGAGTGCGTCAATCAAATTCTGCGAGAGATAGTAGGAGTTCTCAATTACCTCTGTACCGGAAACGGTCGGGTCGCTTGTAAGTTCGTTTTCAACCTGATAATCGGTGGTTACATCGTCCCATGTCATTTTGCCGTTGTTAAGGCCTGTTACATAGGCTTCTAACTCTTTCTTAACATTTGCAACCTCTGTCTCGGTCATAGCGGTAGTTGATTCCTCGCCGGACTCCGAGTCTGTTACTGTGTTTGTGAGTGAAACGCTGATGTATTTGTAATCGGTGTAATTTTCCAAAAAGTAGGTAGTAAGTTCGTCCTTTGGTACTTCCATCTCGCCACCCTCGCCGTAAAGTTCGAGAAAGAGTTGGTATTGAAGTTCGCTTGTGGTATAAGCGGCATACTCAAAGTCCTCGTAGGTGATGCCATAAGGCTCTAAGATGTCTTGGTACGGTGTGGACTCGTAGCCTAATGATTGATAATATTCGTAGTACGGGCCGTTTGTCCAATCACTCTGGGCTGATTCTTGGATAGATGTAAGTGTTTCCTCCGAAAGTTCAATGCCGTATTCCTTGCATTTTGTTGCAACAACGAGCATAGCCCTGCACATTTCATCGGTTTTTTCTACTATCCAATTTTTGGCTTTCATAGGGGACTCATCATTTTCGCCCTGTACCTTGATGTTAAGGAAAGACTTGTTTGCATCGTATTTTTCGTCCTCGCTTGCGAGGGTTTGTGCCTGACTATAATATGATAGCAGGGCAAACATATAGACACCTTTGGAGAGTTGTGTGTCGCCAACCTTATATGACCAAGACTCATCTTTGGAGCCACAGGCTGTTGTAGATACCAAAATCATTACTGCAAGCAATAAGGCAGCAACTTTTTTAAAAAATTTCATAAAAAATTCCGTCCTTTTTTTAATAAATATTACTATATGATTATAAACTTTTTTTGCCGAAAAGTCTATACTATTTTTAAATTTTTCATAAAATTAACACTTAAAAATCACAAAATCTTTTAATTTCACGGTTAAGCCGTGCAACAGGCAAACCGACTACATTGTAAAAATCACCGTTAATACCCTTGATTAACATTCTGCCCTTGCCCTGTATCCCGTAAGCACCTGCTTTGTCATTCGGTTCGCCGGTTGCGATATAATCGTTAATCTCTTGGTCGGTAAGGTCAAAGAAGGTTACCTCCGTCTGCTCGGAAAAGCAAATTTCCTTGCCGTTAAGGCACACACAGCAACCGGTAATGACCTTGTGAGTTTTGCCGCTCAACATTTTAAGCATATTAAAGGCATCTTGATTATCCTTAGGTTTGCCGAGCATTTGACCGTCGGCAAATACGGCGGTATCAGCACTGACAACTATTGTATCGGTAAGATTTTTGGCAATAAAGTTTGCTTTAATTTTGGCGAGGTACTCGACGCTTTTGTAGGTTGGAATGTCCTCAGGGACAATTTCTTCTACATTCGGCGAAATACAGTCGAAGTCATCGGCAATAAACCCAAAGAGTTCCTTCCTGCGTGGAGACGCCGATGCAAGTATATATTTGTACATTGTAATGTTCCTTTGTCTAAAATTCTTTTATTATAGTATACCACAAACAGGTTCAAAAATCAAATCTGTATTTGGTGGGGGTTAGTTGTTTGACAGCATTTGGTTTATTGCGTTTAGCACCCGCTTTTTGTTGGCACTCCATAACGGAGCGACAAGGAGTTTTTTATCGCCGTCGCCTGTAAGCCGATGAACAACTACATTCGGTGGCAAAACCGCTAAACATTGTCGCAGGATATCTATATATTCTGCCATTGACAGAACCCTAAACTCGCCGTTGTTATACAGTTGTTCAAGTTTTGTGCCTTTCAAAATGTGTAGTAATTGCAGTTTGATGCCGTCGGTAACTCTTGATACATACTCAACGCTCTGCACCATTTGTGCGACAGTTTCGTTCGGCAAGCCCAAAATAAGGTGGGTTATTACATTTATATTGATGCTTTTTAACTTCTGCACAGCCGAGTCATACACGGGCAGGTCATAGCCACGATTTATAAAAACAGCACTTTCTTTATGGATAGTTTGCAGTCCGAGTTCGACCCAAACGGGTTTAATTTGGTTAAGTTCTGCGAGTAGATTTAGCACCTCTTTCGGCAGACAGTCGGGGCGAGTTCCGATGGATATTGCTACTATGTCGGGGTGATTTATCGCCTCAGTAAAGATTTCCCTAAGATAATTTACAGGTGCGTAGGTGTTGGTATATGCCTGAAAATATGCGATATACTTGCCGTTTTTTATCTTTTGACTGACTCTGACTTTTGCCTGTTCAATTTGCTCTGTAATGCTCAGACAAGGGTCTGCGGCAAATTCCCCCGAACCGCCCTGACTGCAAAATATGCACCCGTCCGTGCTTATTTTGCCATCACGGTTAGGGCAAGTCATACCGGCGTTGAGGCTTAATTTGTAAATTTTTTGCCCAAATGTCTGTTGCAAATATTGGTTTAATGAATAGTATTGCATAGTTAGGTTTTCTCTCTTGCTTCAAATTCCCGTTTGGAAAAAACACAACCGCAATAATTTTGCCTGTACAGACCATATTCGGCAGAAAACTGAATACTCCTCTTGTAGCCCTCACGCTTTTTGAAGTCGGAGAAAAGATAATTCACCCCGTACTTTTCCTGCAAATCTGCTCCGATACGGTTGATAACCTGAGAATTTTTGAGCGGACTTATTGTTAAGGTAGTCGTAAAGTAGTCAAAATTTTGTGCTTTTGCAATTTGTGCGGTATGTTCCAGCCGTAATTTAAAACATTCGACACATCTCGCACCGCCCTCCGGCTCGTCTTGAAGTCCCTTTGTTGCCTCAAAAAAGTCGAGTGGCTTGTATTCGCCTGCGACAAAGTTTATTTTATTTTGGGTCGGGAATATATTACAAAACCGCTCCTGCTCGGCACAACGCAGATTATATTCTGCCCTGTCGGTAATATTCGGGTTAAAATACAGCACGGTTATGCTGAAATATTGCGATAAATACTCCAAGACATAACTACTGCAAGGAGCACAGCAACTGTGTATCAGCAGTCTTTTTTTGTCAGAGTTTTGGGGCAAATTCGCAATTATTTTGTCAAGTTCGTTTTGATAATTTATTTTTATCATAGGTCTAAAATTTCCTTTGGAGTTGATATTATAATGTCTGCTCCGGCAGTTTTGAGTTCTTGTTCTGTCCTAAATCCCCACAAAACTCCGCACATACGCACATCTGCATCTTGTGCGGTATAGACATCAACATCACTGTCGCCAAAATATATACAGTCGCCCTTGTCAACTTGCATAAGTTCAAGCATAGCGGTCAATGCCTCACCGCTTGGCTTGCGTTTGTACTTAGGTTGTTGCCCCCATGCGAGTGTGAATTTAATGTCAGGGAAAATTTTCTGCAAAATATTAGCCACAAATTCGTTAGGTTTATTTGACAAAACGCCGATTTTAGCACCTTTTTTGAGGAGTTCGCCCAAAACCTCGCTTATGCCTTGATAAGAGTCAGTGTTGTCCATACTGTGCATAGCATACTCCGTATCAAAGGTACTGCGAACAACCTCCCGTAAATTAGTGTCATCGTAGGCACAGCCCATAGCCTTGTGTATAAGTACATCTCGGCCGTTGCCGATAAAGTTTTTGAAATTATCAAGTGGTTGCGTCGGCAAATTTGCCTTAACAAGTCCCTTGTTCACGCTGTCGGCGAGGTCCTGCAAAGAATTTACAAGAGTGCCGTCTAAATCAAAAATATAAGCCTTAATCATATTAACCTCGTAAAAATTTTTGCTCTGAATTTATATATAAATAATACTACATTTTTGAGAAAACAACAATAGATTTTCAAAAATTAATATCAAAAATCGAGCATAAAATATTATAAATATCAAAAAACTACTTGACATAAATTAAATAAAAAGGTATGATATAATAGTAGATTTGCGTATGCCTATTTTGGCATATAATAGGAGGATAATTTAATGGATAACAGTCAAAAGACTATGGATAAAGTTGTTTCTCTCTGCAAGAACAGAGGTTACATCTATGCCGGTTCAGAGATTTACGGTGGACTTTCGAACACTTGGGATTACGGTCCGCTTGGCGTTGAATTTAAAAATAATGTAAAAAAGGCTTGGCTCAAAAAATTTGTTCAAGAGAGCAAATACAATGTAGGTTTGGACTCCGCAATTCTTATGAATCCGCAAACTTGGGTTGCGTCAGGTCATGTTGGTGGCTTTTCGGACCCTCTTATGGATTGCAAGGACTGCAAGACACGCCATAGAGCCGATAAACTCATCGAGGACTTCGGTGCTGATGTTAACGGTATGTCTATGGAGGATATGGCAAAGTTTATCAAAGAGAACGGTATAACTTGCCCTGACTGCGGAGGCACAAACTTTACAGATATCCGCCAATTTAACCTTATGTTCAAGACATTTCAGGGTGTTACAGAGGACGCCAAGAACGAGCTTTATCTTCGTCCGGAGACAGCACAGGGTATCTTTGTAAACTTTGCAAATATCGCAAGAACAACCAGAAAGAAAATTCCTTTTGGTGTAGCACAAATAGGTAAGTCCTTCCGTAACGAGATTACCCCAGGTAACTTTACATTCCGTACCCGTGAATTTGAGCAAATGGAGCTTGAATTTTTCTGTAAGCCGGATACAGACCTTGAATGGTTCTATTATTGGAAAGATTATTGCAAGAATTGGCTCTTAAATCTCGGCTTGCGTGAAGAAAATCTAAGGCTTAGGGACCACTCTGCTGAGGAACTCTCGTTCTATTCAAAGGCAACAACAGACATCGAATTTTTATTCCCGTTTGGTTGGGGCGAACTTTGGGGTATTGCAGACCGTACTGACTATGACCTTAATCAACATATCAAACACTCAGGCAAGAGCCTCGATTATTTTGACCCGACAGATAATACAAGGTATGTTCCTTATGTTGTTGAGCCATCACTTGGTGCAGACAGAGTTGCACTTGCGTTCCTTTGCGATGCTTATGATGAAGAAGTTATCGACGAAAAAGATACAAGAATTGTTATGCGTTTGCACCCTGCACTCGCACCATACAAGGCGGCAATTCTTCCGTTATCAAAGAAACTCTCTGATGATGCTGACAAGGTTAGGGAATTGCTTGCAAAGCACTTTATGGTTGACTTTGATGACGCAGGCTCTATCGGTAAGAGATACCGCCGTCAAGACGAAATCGGCACACCGTTCTGCATTACATTTGACTTTGACTCGCTTGAAGATGGCTGTGTAACTATTCGTGATAGAGATACAATGCAACAGGAGAGAGTCAAGATTGAGGAGTTGGTTGATTATATCAACGCTAAACTTGAATTTTAACCTGCAAATTCGGGGATACTTTTATTTAACATACTAAGATTTTTTTCATATTAAACACTCTACCAAGGGCAATCTGATGTTCAAATCAGATTGCTTTTTGGTTTGTTTTAAATTTGCCATATAAGCAAAAAGCTGAATGTAATCACGCTTTTTGGGTGCGAGTTAAAAAATGTAAAAAAAATTAAAATTTTTTAAAAAAGGTGTTGACATTTTGGTTGATGTCTGCTATAATAGTACCTGTCGCTAAGAGATACACGACAAGCGATTTGGGAGCATAGCTCAGCTGGGAGAGCATCTGCCTTACAAGCAGAGGGTCA
>CAZZHP010000037.1:0-8015 GCA_964653925.1 uncultured Eubacteriales bacterium
CATACATACCCTCGATAAAGCCTCTGAACTCTATAGTTGAGTAGTCCTCGATAAACGCAGATACAAAATGCTCACCGGCAAATGATGTAAACATCTTTTTGAGTGTAGATACTCCATAGAATGTTGCGTCAGTGTCCCTGCCGACAATAGCGATAGTATCTTTGAGAGCAGTCAGAACATAGGCATCATACTGATTGAACAAATCATCTGTTTGGATAGTTTTTATGTCAAAATTATTTATGTAATTATCGGCAACATCACCGCTACCTTTTACACCCAAAATAATATTTGTACTATCAGGTTTAACCTCGTTTGTTACATTATAATTCAAATTGTAATCATCTAATACCTCCACAAGGTAATCTTTGGTATAACTGTCAATGTTACTGCCATAAACAATATTTATATTATCTTGTAATGAAAAAGTGTTAGTGCCGAGTTTGCCCATATTAGCAAGATAATTCTGGGAGAAGTCACAAGCCTGTATAATTATCTTTTGACCAAGCGTAACATCTCTGCCATCAATATAACTATCTGTATTTAGGTCGGAGACAGTTGTATCGACAGGAGTATTGCTTAACTGTGCAATATTTTTTTGGAGTAAAGTCATATCCTTGATATTAAACTTGTTATCACTGTTTACATCACCTGACAAGGTATCAGGCAATACAGCAGAGTCAGGCAAGATGTTAGTTTCTAACCTTCTTACGATAGGGTAAATATCGTATTCATCATCTTGTGAGTATGCCAAGTTGTTAGTTGTGGGCTGTACATCTTCGGCTGATGTAGCAAAAGCGAAAGATGACACCATAATAGAACAGCAAAGCAATAATGTTATGAGTTTCTTCATACAAATCCTCCTATAATCAACAATTATATAGTAATATTGTACCATAATTATTTTGTTATTTCAATAGTTTTGTTCAAGATTAAAACCGACTTAGGAGTAATTTTAGTTTCTGTGATAGGGGCCTTGCAATTAAAGAGATAAACCCCCACAGCACGCTATATAGTATACAGACTTGTCCCATAAAGTTAAACTTTAAATTGGAATAATCCCATATATCCATATTTAAGTTTACATTTATTATTAAGCCTGCCAAAAATTCTATTGCCGTAATTGTCAGACTGCCTATTATAAACGCATTAGGTAAGGAAATATTATCAAAAAAATTATAAATTTTATATAGACAATAAAAGCAAAGACTGCCGACAATAGTCATAGTATAGTGACTATAACCACGCCATATATATTCAACACTTGTGTAGATAATTCCACCGATGGACAACACTATTATATCATCAGTAATATTTTTCCTCATATAGATACACCTCTCGACTTTTATTATTTACAAAATTATTCAAAAAATTCCTGAAATGATATGTACATGATAATAAATTTATGGTAAAATAGAATTTGAAAAATAATATAAAAAGTAAAAGAAATTTAGAAAGGAGTTGAATTTATAAATGCCTGCTGACCTGCATTGTCATAGTATCTACTCTGATGGTACAACTAAACCGGAAACTATGATAAAAACTGCCCAGAATATCGGTTTGAGTGCTATTGCAATAACCGACCATGATGATTTTATTGCACACAATAACTTATCCGATGACATTTTAAATTCAAATATAAAGGTAATTAAGGGTGCAGAAATATCCGCTGTTGACCCATATAACAACCGTAAAGTACATATATTATGTTATTTGCCAAAAGATGAGAGCGTATTTGATGATATTTTTGCAGCTACAAGAATTAACCGCACACAGGAAGTACAAAATTGTATGGAAATAATCTCCAATTATTACCCTATAAATCTTGATATGCTAAAAGAGTTCCGAAGTCCGTACACAAGTTACTTTAAGCAAAATATTATGCAATTACTTATGGAACTTGGATATTCAAATTCTGTTTTTAATGATTTATTTTCTAAGTTTTTTAATCAAAAAACTGGACTGATTAAGTTTAAGATTAAATATCCGACAGTTTATACCGTTTTAGATGCAATTAAACAAGCCCGAGGTATAGCCGTAATGGCTCACCCAGCATACTATGATAGTTTTGAATTATTACAAAAATTATGCAAGGACAAATTGTTAGATGGTGTAGAAATAGAACATCCCCGCCAAACTGACGAGGATAAAAAGTTTTTACATTCTATTGCTAATGAATATAACCTTATCAGGACAGGCGGTACAGACTTTCACGGGTATAATACAACTCCTGTCTGTCCGATAGGTTTTTGCCAAACGGAAGATAGCGAACTTGAAAAATTGCTTGAATTATCATATAAAAAATAACAATACATTACTCAAGTCGTTGCGTATTTGGTAACTTCCGCAAAACCCCTTTTGAAGGCAGGAACAGAGATTAAAATTATTGTTATAATCCCCTCCGCAATTAGATAGCTATAATTATACACAAACGGATATGCAAATGCTATCGACTTAGGGAAGTTTTCGGGCATATAATCGAGCCAGAACAAATATCCGCCGAGCGTGTGGAATAACCCTCTGCAAAATACCCCTAAAATGTAGCCTTTGATAAGTCCGTTTTTGTGCTTTGCTAATAGACCTGCAAGCCCTAAACAAGCAAAGGCGAATAAATAATCGCAACAAACCTGCCAAAAAGACAATACATAAGGTTCCTGTAAAAATTGCATAATACCAAATACAAAGCCCGTAAGCAAACCTGCCCTTGTGCCGTACCAATATGCAATTATAACAACAAATAACATACTGCACGCAGTTACCGAGCCCCCAAACGGCAACGGGAACACCTTGATATATGATGTTACAAAGGCAAGCGTCAATGATATTGCTGAAAAGGTAAGTTGCTTTGAGTTGAACTTCTTTTCAGTTTGACTTTTCTTGCTTATTAAACTTGCCAAAATAAAAATAATCAAGGCGGATACAATACTTACTACATATCCAAGTGTTTTTAATGTTCCATCAGAATTAACGAACAAATCATACATAGAGCAAAACCTCACTTTATTTTATCTAAAAATAAAGAAGCCTAATTTATAAGTCAAAAATAAGAGCAGAAGATAGTGCAATATCTTCTGCTTAGTTTTATTTCTACTATTAGAAGATTCCTCCGTTGGCATTATCCAAATCAGGTATTAGGGTCGAAGTCTAACTTCCTCTCAGCTTTTTAAAGCTCCCCTTCTTTATTTTGCTTAATTATAGCATAAGTATTATTTTAAGTCAAGTATTTTTTACAATATCGACTGATTTAACCGTAAGCGTTTTATCCTTAACAGTAAAGTGTATGTCAAAATCGGCAAATCGCATACTATAAACCCTGTTCTCATCAGATTGATAAGCAGGTCGTGGGTCCTGTGACAGACAGTCAATTACTGCCTTTTGTTTATCCGGTGCTATTATAGATAGTAATTCTTCGCTAATATTGACAGTTAAACTATAATCAACGAAGGTATCGGCATAACCGCCGACAGCATTAGTATGGCAATCTGTGAAAGGTAAATATGGTTTTATATCATAAATCGGAGTTCCATCGAGCAAATCTGCACCCGACACTACTAAAATATTTCCTAAACTATCATCATATTCTACTCCTAAAAGTTTAACTGATGACAACCCCAAACTGTTTGGTCTATATGGGGAGCGACTTGCAAACACACCTATCCGTTCATTCCCGCCTAAGCGTGGTGGTCTGACTGTTGGTGAATAGGTATCACGATGAGATTTTGAAAAATCAAAAATCAACCATAAATGAGAAAACCCCTCTATCCCCCTGATAGCATCAACATCACAGTATTTTGGATAAAATACTATCTTGCCTATTGTGGAGTTTACCCTGCCACTCTGTCGGGGAATACCGAATTTCTCTTTGAAATCTGTTCTTATATAGGCTACCGGCTCAATTATTTTGTTTGCGTTATTCATATTATATTACCATTAACAAACACTCCCCGCTTATTTAAACGAGGAGTGTTATTTGTGATTTAACTATCTAATTAACGGAAAACACTTATAATCTTTGCGTAGAATTGCAATACAAGTGTTGCGTCAGTAGCGTTGATTACATTATCGCCATCTACATCAGCATTAGTAGCATTGAACTTAGCACTGTCACTGAGTATGCCTGCATATTTTTGAAGAATTAAGGTAGCATCTACAGCGTTAATGCTATTATCCTCGTTTACATCACCGTAATTAGCTGTTGTTTCTGCCTGAGCAGTCTTAACCTTGATTGTAACAAGGGCAGATGTAGAGTTATCTGCATAGTTACTCTTGATACCAAATGTATATTCAGTATTAGGTGTTAAGCCTGTAATTACTTTTTCGTTCTCTGAACTAAGTGCACTTGCGATATTTTGGTCGCCGTTCATAATGAAGTAACCTGTCATACCGCCGATACTCTCAGGAGCGTCCCAGCAAAGTTTAACACTTGTAGATGTAATATCTGTTACAGATAGGTTGCGTGGACCTGCCGGTACATTACTCTCTGATAAATCTTGGAATAACTTAAATTCGGCAGCGGTTGCGTGAGTACCTGCGTTATCGCCCTTAGCAGCTGTTATTTGAATTTTGACACTCTTTGCCTCGATAGTATCAAATGTGGCTGTCTTCCAGTTTGTATTTTGTTCCCAAACACCATTTTCAACAACAGTTACCTCTGTATTGTCAGGAGTTGTAACAATTATTTTGTAGCCTGTGATACAACCGTTAATCATATCTTGGCGTGGCAAATACATAATCTTGTTAAGTTTATATGTCTTATTAAACTCAAAATTAATCCAGTGGTGGCCGTTTGTGAGTGATAAGTCGCTCTGCCAATTTGTATGCCAGTGTGTGCCTGCGTTACCATCAATTACAGATGCAGCCGCACCATCAACGCCCTCCGCAACTTGGTCGGAATATTGTGAACAAGCTGTTGCTGTAATATTAGCGTTAGGAATTTGTGCAGGGTCAATAACCTCGCCTGCCTCTGCAACTACGCTGTGATAGTCCTTAGAGATTTCCATAATTTCGTCAACATTTGCTGTTGTAGAATATGGGATCATTGTATATGTGTAACTGTATGCCTGTGAGTTTGGAATTTGATACTTTGTAAGTGAGTCCGGACCGCAACTTGAGTTACCGTTAGCATCTGAGCCATAGTTGAATGTAACAACTGTTTCCTTCATTGGAGAAACCTTGTACAAGTGGTCAACATCAAGTATATCGGCAGTCATGTGGAGTGCAGATGCCTCTGCTTGATTTTTAGCAACAAAGAGCATCGCAGATGACTTAGACTCATTTTGAACTGTAAGCCAATTTACCTCTGTTAAGTTACCGCAGTCCTGTCCGTCTGGGAACGGGAAGAACATATCACTTACAGTAGAGTTATATACACCCTGTCTTGCAAATGTATTTCTGTCAGAATATGATTCAACAGGACCGTTACCGTACCAACTGAGTGTTTCGTAACCCTCTGGGAGTATAAATTGTGAACCTATACGGGAATATCTGCCCATAGATGTTGATGTGCAATCTACTGTATAATCAACAGTAACTTCACCTGAACCGTTTATGGTGTAAACCATAGTAACAGTACCACCGGCAGCACTGTTTTGGAGGCCTATAACAGTTGTAATTGTCTTTTGACCCTCTGAGTTTGTGCCGACATTGTAACTGTTGAGTGTTACATCTTTTGTGGTATTCTTCCAGTTAATATGTCTGCCTTGACCACCGTTAGATGCACCATCGTTGTTAGTACCTGCACGGTAAAGTGTAGGAGTTGGACCAACAGTTATGAGAGTCTCGCCGTTATAAACATATTCCTCCATAGCACCGTTAGTCTTGTTAATCTTAAAGTTAAAGTTTGTACCTGTAACTGTGATGTAATCTGTTGCAGAATCGTCAACTGTAACTTCCAAAGTTGAAACTGTCTTGGTCTTATCGACTGTTTCTACCGGTATTTCAAGTTGTCTGTATGATACCTCATAACCTGCATCTGCAAAAGCTGTTGCCTCTTTTGTCTTTACATAGAAGTTAATGTAGTATTTGCAACCTTCGTTAACTGTTGGTAAAGCATAACCGCTAAGGGTGATATTCTTAGTTGTGCAAGGAGCAACACTGTCAGTAATAACTCCACTGCTGATGACTTTGTTATCTTCTAAAATCTCGTAAGTTACATCATAATCGTTTAAATTCTCTGATGAACTTTCGTTTGTCACTGTAAACACACCGTTTACAAAATCAGATTCCTCAAACCAGAAGTTCTGATATTCATATTTAACCTGTGAGAGTTCCGGTTGTGGTGTACGGTCAGCTGAAACAAGACCGTTTTGGCTAAATTGGAGTTGGTCTGTGTCATCGCCCCAGTCACCGCCGTAGCCTGCAAAATAACCTGACATTTCATCATTTTGGTAAAGTTCGCTCTTTGCAAAATCTTCTGAGAAATAGTCCCAATATTTGCTCTCTTGTTTTGTTAAATTCTGTGAGAAATCTATCCAAGTAACTACACAATCATCATCAGCAGTAATAGCTGGGTTAGCACTGTTTTGAGCGTTTATCTCATCAAGTGTTAGGGCTTTGTTATAAACACGAGCCAAAGCAAAATTGCCATCAAACACACGGCTTGGGTTATCCGTTTGGATACCAAAACTCAAATCTTGGTTAGTAGCACTAATGTTTACATCGCCAAAGTTGTTAGTAGCAAGTTGAACACCGTCACAATAGATAGTAGCGTTACCTGCATCATAAGTTACAACTAATTGGTGCCAATTATTGAGCCAATTAGATGGGAAGTCGCAGGTCATACTCTTCCAACTGCCATTGTATACAAAGAATTCAAGTTTGCTTCCTGTATAATATGTTTTGAGTGCAAATTGTGTATCACCCTTAGATGCGATAGTTTGGTTTGTAGTAGTTGTTGTTGGGTAAATGACACACTCAATAGTGAATTTTTTGCCCGAACCACTAAAGTAATCGTTGTAGAAGTCGGAGTTACCCTCCATAATAAGGTTACCATTTACAGCAGTACCGTTAACGGAAGTTGCAGTTTTATCAACTGATGTTGTAGTAAGTGTACCTACCTTTGCATTATTACTACAATCTTGTACTGAATAAGACGCACCAAGTGAGTCAATGCTTATAACTCTTGATTGGTCAACCCAGTCCCAAATGTAGCCGCCGATCATATTGTTGTTTTCACGGATAATATCCCAGTAATCGTTCATATTACCAACGGCATTACCCATAGCATGGTTGTATTCACAAAGTAAGAAAGGAATATTCTTGGAGTTGCCTGATTTTTCGCTGACTTGTGAAATAGTTGGATACATATAACTGGTCATATCTGCACCAGCCCAAAGTGTATCTTGGGCAACACCCTTACCGTTAAAGCCCTCTGCATGTACCATACGGGTAGTATCTCTATCCTTATAATACCAGATTGCCTCGGCATACATATAGTCAGCATAAGATGCGTTGCTTGTATAGAATGACTCGTTACCGATAGACCACATAATTACAGAGGAAACATTCTTGAATGCCTCGTAGTTAGTTACTTGTCTTTCTAACGATGCCTCTTTGAACATAGCCATACATTGTTCCGCATAAGTACCTGAGTAACCTAAGTAACCACACATAAGTGCGTGACACTCAGAGTTAGCCTCTGCCATAATATAAAGGCCATATTTGTCCGCAAGGTAGTATAAATATGTGTCGTTTGGATAGTGAGATGTACGGATAGAGTTGATGTTATTTAACTTCATTAACTCAACATCTTTTTCAAGTGTAGCCTTTGGCACATATTTACCGTTAAATGAGTCTGTGTCGTGTCTGTTAGTACCTTTGATTAAGAGTCTTTGACCGTTAATAGTAACATCTTGATATTCTGTTGTTGTTACAGTATAATCGTTGTTTGCACGGTCGCGAACCTCTGTACGAGTGAAGCCTAACTCTCTGAAACCTAATTGTTGAGCAAGTGAGTAGATGTAACTGCCGTCCTCGTTATACAATGAAACTACCATTGTATATAAGTTTGGTGTATCAGC
>CAZZHP010000038.1:0-7999 GCA_964653925.1 uncultured Eubacteriales bacterium
TAACATACTCGGACTTATCAGTATGTAATGCTGTCATACCTACACAAGAGGCATTCTGGTAACGGATATGTTTGGGTGCAAGTGAAATATTGCCTAACCTATCCGAAAGATTTTGCATACAAATCTCTGCACCATCGCCGACAAACACAATATCCTGCGTTATAGTTGCAAGTTCGTTGCCTAATTCCACGATAGATAAGGCTCTATCATCACAAAGCCGTTCAATTTTGTTGCCGTTTATGCTAAACATAGCGTTATAAACTTGGGAGCATCTTGCGTCCATTACTGCACACACAATGCAATCTCTGCCAAGTAAATTATAAGCCATAGAATGTAATGTAGAAACAGGCACGCAGGGAATGTCGAGTGCATAAGCCATACCTTTGGCGGCAGCAACACCTATGCGGACCCCTGTAAACGAACCTGGTCCAACACAAACCGCAATAGCATCAATATCTTTAAGTGTCATATTTGTATTTTTTAGTACAGAATCAATCATAGGTACAAGTGTTTGACTGTGCGTCAAAGCAGTATTACAGAAAAATTCACCTATAATTTTATCCTCGTTTACTATTGCAACAGATGAACTTATAGCCGATGTATCAATTGCCAATATATTCATAATAATTTAATATCCTTTTATAAAATTACTCAAATGTGAAAATTCGGCTATCCTCATCTTCACCCTTTGAGATAGTTATCTTTATAATATCGTGCGGTAGAGCCGACTCAATATTCTCGCTCCACTCAATAATAATAACCCCGTTACCTATATAATCAAAAAAACCTGTTGAATACAAATCGTCCCATGTGTTCACACGGTACATATCGAAGTGATATATAGGGAATTTGCCAGTGTATTCGTTTACAATAGCAAATGTAGGGCTTGAAACACCGCTGTCAACACCTAAGCCTGCCGACAAACCCCTTGTAAATGAAGTTTTGCCCATACCCAGACCGCCAAACAACGCAATTACCTCGTTGCCTTTGAGTTTTTTGGCGAGTTCCATACCAATTTGCTCTGTCTGTTCCGTACTGTTTGAATAAAATTTTTCCATACTAAGCTAAATCAAAACAAGCCATAAATTGTGCCATCGAAGTCAACATCAATTTTCTCGGCAGCAGGCAACTTTGGCAAGCCAGGCATAGTCATTATATCCCCTGTAAGAACTACAATAAATCCGGCACCGTTTGACAGCCTAACATCACGGACAGTTATATTAAAGTTCTGTGGGGCACCGAGCAAGGCAGGATTATCAGAGAGCGAGTATTGTGTCTTTGCTATACAAACAGGGAGTTTATCAACACCATCAATAGCAGAAATCTCTTTGAGTGCTTTTTCGGCAGCAGTTGTATAAACAACATCGTCAGCACGATAAATATTCTGTGCGATTACCTTTATTTTATCTTTGATAGAAATGTCAAGAGGATAAAGCGGAGCATAGTCAGATTGACCCTCGACTGCTTTGCAGACTTTTTGGGCAAGGTCTATACCGCCCTCGCCACCTTTGCAGAATATATCTGCAACAGCACATTCGACACCCTTTGAGTTACAATAATCTTGAATAAATTTAAGTTCGTTATCTGTATCTGCGTAAAAACGATTTATTGCAACCACAACAGGAACACCGTATTTGCCCATATTTTCAATATGAACACCAAGGTTACAGATACCTTTTTGTAGTGCTTGCAAATTCTCCTGTGCAAGTTCTGTTTTTGGAACACCGCCGTTATATTTTAAAGCACGGCAAGTAGCAACTATAACAATAGCAGACGGTTTAAGCCCTGCATAACGGCACTTAATATCGAGGAATTTTTCAGCACCAAGGTCAGAACCGAAACCAGCCTCTGTAATGCAATAGTCTGCAAGTTTAGAAGCAATCTTGGTTGCACGGACAGAGTTGCAACCGTGTGCAATATTAGCAAACGGACCACCATGCACAATAGCAAGTGTTGATTCAAGAGTTTGTACCATATTAGGACAGATAGCGTATTTAAGCAACGCAGTCATAGCACCCTCGGCGTTTAAGTCCTTTGCATAAATCGGAGTGCCTGTATATGTATAAGCAACCAAAATTTTGCCCAAACGGGTTTTAAGGTCTGCAATATCATTAGCAAGACAAAGAATTGCCATTACTTCTGAGGCAACTGTAATTATAAAGCCATCTTCCCTTGGCACACCGTTAACCTTACCACCCAGACCAATGACTATATTACGCAACGCTCTATCGTTCATATCCATACAACGCTTAATAAGTATGCGTCGAGGATCAATACACAGTGCGTTGCCCTGCTGAATATGATTATCAAGTAATGCACAGAGTAAATTATTTGCTGATGTGATGCCGTGCATATCACCTGTAAAATGCAGGTTGATATCCTCCATAGGTAAGACTTGTGAATATCCGCCACCGGCAGCACCGCCCTTGACACCAAAAACAGGCCCCAAAGAAGGCTCTCTGAGTGCGATTATTGTCTTTTTGCCTATTTTATTCATCGCTTGTCCCAAGCCTACTGTGACTGTTGTTTTGCCCTCGCCGGCAGGGGTAGGGTTAATAGCAGTAACTAACACAAGTTTGCCGTTAGGCTTGTCGGCAAGTCTGGTAAATATTGACTCGTTTAATTTTGCCTTGTATTTACCATAATTTTCTATCTCATCTTCTAATACACCATATTCTTTTGCAATATCTGCTATCGGTAAAAGTTTGGCTTGTTGGGCAATCTCTATATCTGTCAACATATCTTTACCTCCATTTTACAAAGTATATATTTTTTAGTTTTAAAAAAATACCATATTTAAATATTATAGATGTTGAAAAACTATATTCCAACATCTATAATTACTTACAACTTATCTACATCTATAATTTTTTCTACAATAACTTGTTCGCCATTTGAATACTTAGACACAACAAGTTTGCCATCGGCTGTAAAGCTAATGCACAAGCCATCACGCTTGCCGTCCTTAAAATTAGCCAAGTACATAAAATTGTCATTATTATCAAAACGGACACCGACCCCGTTCTGTAAATTCTTGCTCCATATACCAATATGGGCTTCTTTGCTGTTGTTTTTGTAACCAAGACCCAGACCGCTACGCATATCGTTATCCCAATTACCAAAATAACAAGGTTTGCCGTCTTTGTAATAATAAGCACCAAAGCCGTTACGCTTGTCATTATTATAATTGCCGTAATACGCAATACCGACATCTTTGAGTTCTGTTACACCCAAGCCTGTCCTATTATAATTATCATCTAATTCGCCATAATACAGATACTTGACATCTTTAGAATTTATAACATAACTGTGCTTAGGAATATTATTATTGACAGCAGGTCTGGATATATTAACCTTTGGAGTTATATCCTTAACTTGGCAATCTATATTGTTGTTGACATTTTGATTGTTATTTATATCAATCGGCTTCGGCTTGCCTATATGTTTAGCCGAATCAATTATGTTATATCTATCTTTTGGTAATTTTTCCCTAACAAAATCATCAGGCCTAAAAGCAAAGCCCTTGTCGCTATATTTTACCGCATTTTTCTCTACCATTGCTTTTGCTGTTTGCAGTATAAGTTTAGCGTCCTTCTTCTCGGCAAAGTACATATCTGCTGACAAACAATGCAGACAAACAGGCACCTTAGCCTTGGCAAGACTTGCCAAAGACATTACATCAAACCCAGCAGGAACAGAAAACGGAATTAAAACCTTAGGGTCTTTTTGCATTTCTATATAACGGAGTTCTAAATTCCTTTTATTTCCAATGCCTTTTTCAGATAAATATATCTCAACGCTTGGTAATGTACTATTGGATAGATAATACTTAGCACCTGTTAAAATATGAGATGATGAAAATATAGTTTCTTTGATTAATTTAAGATTATATAATGTGGAATAAACGCAAACGCTATAGTATTCTTGGTTAATTTTATTAACCTCAGAAGTTACGCTTTGGTCACGCTTAACACTAAATTTAAGCAAAGAGTTATCCTTAATCAAATACGATGCACAAATTTTACCAGCTGTTGTATCGTCAGAAATTATGTGTTTTCTACTCTTAATAACTTTGCAGTTATTGTCAAAGTATCTTTTCCTTATATCGTACAACAAATCAGACTCTATACATTTAGGTTCTTGTTGTAACAATTCGATGGTCAAAATTGGCCCTTGAGAACTTCCTGACACTAACGATACACCACCCTTGCGATAAATTTGCTACCTATTGCCTTTTTATATGTATTAATTATATAACAAATAATTTTAAATTGATATGTTCATTGCCACACGATATAAGTCCTCGTTAAACTTGCGTGGCATATTTAGACCTTCTGTAATATCCATATCAACAAGTCTGCCGTTCTGCATAACTACAACACGGTTTGAAGCACCGTTCTTGAGTAACTCAACGGCTTTATGTCCCATCTCGCTTGCTACGAGTCTATCACGCAATGTTGGTGAGCCACCCCTTTGAACATGTCCGAGTACAGTAGCACGGGTTTCGATACCTGTTCTGTCCTGAATAGTCTTAGAAAGTTCCTCTACACCGCCAACACCCTCTGCAACAACAATAATGAAGTGCTTTTTGCCTGTTGCCTGTGTAGCAATAATACGGGAAATAACATCTCTTTCGAGATCATATTTTATTTCAGGAACGAGTATAGAGGTTGCACCAACAGCAATACCTGTGCAAAGTGCTATATCGCCACATCTTCTACCCATAACCTCAACAACAGAGCATCTGTCGTGTGATTGGGCAGTATCACGGAGTTTATCGACCATTTCCATAGCAGTGTTCATAGCTGTATCAAAGCCTATTGTATAATCACTGCAAACAATATCGTTATCTATAGTACCAGGGATACAAACGGTAGCTACACCTCTTTTGCCAAGTTCCCTTGCACCGCAGAATGAACCGTCGCCACCTATAACAACTACACCCTTAACACCAATCTCCTTGCAAACATTAGCCGCTTTTTCAAGACCCTCAGGTGTCTTGTACTCAGCACTCCTTGCGGTATATAAACAAGTACCGCCACGATTAATTGTATCTGAAACAGAACGCAAGTTCATCTCTATAAAATCAGCATTAAGCAAGCCATTATATCCACGGCGAACACCTAATACTTCAAAACCACTATTTATACCAGCTCTTACAACTGCTCTAACAGCAGCATTCATACCTGGTGCATCGCCACCGCTTGTTAAAACAGCAATTTTATCCTTAGCCATTATAAGAACCTCCAAAAAATCTTATTATTAAAATCATTACAACATACTTAACATTATACACTAAATTTTAATAATAATCAAGTCATTTTTCTGAAATATTTAACATTTTATTTCACTTTTACATTTTCCGTGCCTATTTGATACTTTAACTCATTAATAAGAACATCGTTTAAGTATACGAACATATCCTTAGGTGCTCTTACAACTCTGTTATCATCGGTCAGGTAAAATATTACAGGTGTGTTGCCATCAAATATATCAAGCAAACGCTTAACCCTCCTAAATTTGTCACCGTTAAGATTGTCTATTTTGATATATAGAGTTCTAACGGAGTTGTTAATATTCCTTGTAATATTAGACGGTTTTGCATTTTTATTTGCATTTGGCTCAATTACAATTTTGTCAGGAGGAGGGGCAGGTTTAATCAAATTACATATAAGTTTGGTTGCCTCGTTCTCCCTTGAATTTAGTGTACCGATAACTGTAACAACCGCTCCCTCGTACAAATATGCACCATATTCGGTTAATGTCTTTGGGAATACTATCAGTTCGATACTGCCGTATTTATCCTCTAATGTTACGAAAGCCATAACCTGATTAGACTTTGTAACTTGATTTTTGATATTGCTGACTATACCGAGCAATTTTACTGTGTTTTGGTTATTGCTGTTTTCATCAATATCTAAAATATCAATAACTCGGCTGCAACCCAAAGATTTGGCATATTGTGTATAAACATTAAGAGGGTGTCCGCTTAGATAAATACCAGCCACTTCTTTTTCCATATTTAAAAGTTCCTGTTTAGAAAACTCCGAACAATCAACTATTTCCGGCAAAAAGTCCTGTGAGGTATCCTGTATTGTATTAAACAACGATAATTGCCCAGCGGAACTATATCTTGATTCGTATTCTGCCGAGTTAAGCACAGTTTTGAGCGACATTAACATCTGTCTGCGGTTATATTTAAGTCCATCTAACGCACCGCATTTTACTAAACTTTCGACAGCACGGGAGTTAAGCCCCTTGCTATACATTCTCTTGCAAAAATCTATAAAGTCTGTATATAGGCTGTTTTTCCGCTCATCAATAATGTTATCAATAAATGCCTTGCCTATATTTTTAACCGCAAGCAAGCCGTACCTAATGCTCCTATTATCCACAACGGTAAAACTCAACAGGCTCTCGTTTATATTTGGCGGTAAAACATATATATTCATTCTTTGACATTCTTCGATATATTGCGAAAGCTTGTCCTGATTATCAAGCACGCTCGTCATAAGTGCCGCCATATATTGACAAGGGTAGAATGTTTTTAGCCATGCCGTTTGATAAGAAATATTTGCATAGGCTGCTGCGTGAGATTTGTTAAAGGCATAGGACGCAAAACTTTCCATCTCGGTATAAATTGACTCGGCTATTGATTTATTAATGCCGTTCCTGATACAACCTGCGACTTCGATTTTGCCCTCTTTATTAACAAGGCCGTTTATGAAAATCTCCTTTTCCCTCTGCATTACATCGTGCTTTTTTTTGCTCATAGCACGGCGTACAATGTCAGCCCTGCCAAGTGAGTATCCTGCCAAAGTTCTGAAAATTTGCATAACCTGCTCCTGATAAACTATACAGCCATTGGTAACCTCTAAGATATCTTTTAGTAGCGGGTGCTTATACACAATATCTTTTGGGTTATGTCTGTTATGTATATAGGTTGGTATGCTATCACGAGGGCCAGGTCGATATAACGAAAGTACCGCAATTAAATCTTCGATAGATTCGGGTTTGAGTTTAATTAGTACGCTTTTCATACCTGAACTTTCAAACTGGAACACACCGTCAGTATGCCCTTCGGAAATTAACTGAAAGACTTTTTTATTATTTTCGTCTATATTTTCAAGTTTAAAGTTCGGGTCAGAATTCTTTATCATATTAACAGTATCGTTAATAATCGTTAAATTACGCAGTCCCAGAAAGTCCATTTTTAAAAGTCCCAATTCCTCCAATGTAGTCATGGTAAATTGAGTAACAATAGCATTATCATTAAGTGCGAGCGGGACATAATCACTTACAGCCCTATCGGTAATAACTACACCGGCTGCGTGAGTTGTTGCGTGGCGTGGCATACCCTCGATACTCTTGGCTATATCTATCAAATTATGAATTTGAGCATCGGTATCATAGATATTTTTGAGTTCTTTGCTGATTTCAAGTGCCTTGTCTATTGTCATATTCAGTTCCATAGGGACTAACTTGGCAACAGTATCGACAGTATTATAAGGTACAGCCAATGCTCTGCCAACATCTCGCAAAGCACCCCTTGCCGCCATAGTGCCAAATGAGATTATCTGCGAAACCCTATCAGCACCATATTTGCGAACAACATAGTCAATAACCTCTTGCCTGCGGACATTACAAAAGTCTATATCAAAGTCAGGCATACTGACACGCTCAGGGTTGAGAAATCGCTCGAACAGTAAATTATATTTTATAGGGTCAATACCTGTTATTCCGATACAATACGCACATAGTGAACCTGCACCGGAGCCTCTGCCTGGTCCGACAGGAATATCTTGAGATTTTGCGTATTCGATAAAATCATTTACTATCAAATAATAGTCAACAAAACCCATACTGTTTATTACCGACAGTTCATATTCGAGCCTATCGACAAGTGATTTATCAGGTGATGAACCGTAATTTTTGTATAGTCCTTTATAGCATTTATCCCTAAAAAACTGATAATGGCTCACATTGTTCGGCACTTCAA
>CAZZHP010000039.1:0-1555 GCA_964653925.1 uncultured Eubacteriales bacterium
GATGACTTTACGGCAACAGATGCCCTTGCAAAATCTGGCTTTACAAGAAAGTATATTATTCCGGAACAAATAATTATCAGTGCAAAGAGGTGGCGGTATGTGATACTAAGACCAAATTCAAGCACGCTTTCCAAAAAATAATACATAAGCACAGAAAGCACCATAAAATACACCCCGATTGCTTTTTGCTTAATCCGGTTTTCAATAGTCATCAAGACACCTCCCTTGTATTTCTTTTATTCCTTTTCTTCTTTTTTTGTTGCTCTTGCAATATATTTTTCTTTTTTAGACATTGCCTTGGTAAGCAGTGCTCTTATGTTCCTCACACCGTTTGAACTTGTTTCTGCAAGACCTATTTCATACTCAATATCGGCATCGGTAAACACATTACGTTGTTCCAAAAGCAGACCCAACCTCTTTAACGCATATTGAACGGTAATGTAGTCTGTTCTTTCGGCAAACACAATAAATTGTGAATTTCCGTTGTAAGCCTCAAACGAACCGAGTTTGCCGAACACTTCTTTCAGTGTATCTGCCACAAACTTAATTATGCCATCGCCATTGTCACGGCCGTAGTGGCGGTTAAGTTCTGCCTGATTGGTAATTACAAATGTAGCACACACAACCCCGTCGTCCAAAATCTTTTTATCACGGCCCTTTAAGTAATTATCAAAGGACATTCTGTTATTTAAGCCTGTGAGGCGGTCGGTGTAGAATATATAGTCAACAATATCGTTGATTCTACCGAGGAGTACTGCCCCGCAACAACATACAATAAGCAGAAAAACTGCGGCAATGGCTGTATATAGTTTTACATCTATTGCATCGCTTACAGAAACTGTAGAAAGGGTGGAGATGTTCTTTGCACCCAGATACTCGTTGTATTCGTTGTTTGTGCGTTCGGCAAGGGAATGTAGACTGTTAAGTTCACCAATCAGTTCTTTTATGTCGGTATAAACCGATTTTACAAGTTCCTCATAATTTGCATCGCTTACACCGCAGCAGGTTTTGTTAGTTATCGTACAGATACCCCCGCAGGTTCCTCTACATTCCGAAAAGGTATTTATAAGATAGGTATAGTATGCCGACTGAATTATAGCGTATTCTCTTGTGTCGGTGTGGTCACGCCAACTGTATATTAGCTTATCGTATGTTACAGTCTGGTCGCTACCCTGAATATAGTTGCCCTCGCTGTCGGTATATGCCTTTTCATAAACCTCACCAAGGATATATTCATGAGTTATGTTTGTATTGCCGGAATTTTGCATTTTATTAACATACTCATCAATAATTTCCAAAATATCGTTAATCTTACCGTTTTCGGAGTCATTGGAGATATTATTCTGATTTATTCGCTCTGTGTAGTCGGACACGAGAACGCTCTTGTTTTTTGATATTTGATGGTCAAAAATTTTAGAGTACAGCCGTGCAACCTTGGTGCTTTGCAAATATGTAAACTCATTTGCCAAATCTGAGAACGACATTCCCGTGTCGGTGGAACGAAAATACATATCACTTTGAATTCGACTGTTCAGTGCTGTGAGCGTTTCGGTGA
>CAZZHP010000039.1:1655-6068 GCA_964653925.1 uncultured Eubacteriales bacterium
AGTGCCTGCTTTCGTGCAGCCTCGTCCTCATCTATGACTTCCGTTACTTTAACCCGTGAGAGCATTGAATCTAGGGAATATAGTCTTTCATCAAGTCCTAAATTTGCTGTTACCTTAGACATCAGTGCAGATGATTTAATCTCGTTTACATTAAGCACGCTACCGTCCGGTGCAAGTCCCTGTGAGGCGTCCTCGTTCTCGTATTTTATTACAGTTGAGGCAATATACTCCTGAGATGATGAAAGGAAGGCATATACTGCCACTGTAAGCACAAGGCACAAGGCGATAATGAGGGGGAGGAATTTTTTTATATACCGTGAAATAGCAAATTTTTTCATTTATTTTATCTCCTTTTCGCCACTTGGGAAAAATGTGTCCATACCATTTGACTCCATAAGTTCCCTTGCCATTGCAAAAAGTCTAAGTGCAAAGAAGAATAAAGCCGACAGTATAACAAGCAACGCTGCCTTGATAATGAACGAATTGTCCGTTACGCTCACGCTTACGCAGTTATTGATTCTCGTTTCGGAATATTCCTGTCCAATTCTCGAAGCATACTCTGCATATTTTTCAAGCACGCTTTCTATACCTATTATCATCTCATCAAGGTCAGCGTCATTTCCGCCAAGATAGGTGGAACTTCTAAGTGCCGAGGCAAAAACGCTGTTTGTCTCAATCTGTTTATATAATTCCTCGGACTGCTTGCTGTAATCTTGTGCCTCAATGGAAAGGTCATCTATGCCGACTTTTGTCCTGCCCATGTAAAATTCATCATTTACATCACGGGTCGGCACAAGCACAATTCTTGTCATTTGCTCGGAGTACATATTGATTGCGGTATTTCTTGTGTCATAGGAACTTCTGGCACGCTGTGCATCATAGTCGAGGAGTGTGTTTTTATATTCAAGCCGTTTTAGATATTCAGAGGTATTCTTTGAAATACCGTTCTGGTATACATAGGACTTTAAATTTTTCTCAATCTGCTCATCGTTTAAATTTTCAATTTTTTTGGCAAGCGAACTGAAAGTTTCGCCGTCGCTTGAAGTAAAACTCGAATTTTCTTCGGCAAGGCCGTACATATACTCGGATATTTTTTGTGCCTGATTTTGCAGGTATTCAATGATGTCGGGATAATCGTTTTCGTTGACAGCACTCATATCTTTTAGTTTGAAATTCATAACCGAGAAGTCATCGGCATATTTGTCAATATAAAATTCCTTGTATGCGTCACCAATCAACTTTACCACATTTTCGGCATTGAGTTTCGCCGTCTTGGCACTCGCAGTGTATTTAACCGTAAATTCGGTTGAAATATGGTAGTTTTCCTCAGAGGTGGAGTCGCCCTGTACAACGGGGTAAACGGACAGGCATTTTTTGAGGTCCTTTACGCTTATGTCCTCAAATCCGCCCTTTTCTATGGCACGCTCCAAGACATCGGAGCAGATAATTTCAGCCATATCAAAACGGGTGCCGTTTGAGTTCTGTGCCTTCGATGCCTCGGTGTAGTTAAGCGTTATCACCGCCTGTTTTGAGTCATTTTTGTTCATATTAAAGCCTACAAATATCGCAACGGCAAACAGAAATACCAGCATAAACACACGGGTATTTATTTTTCTCTTTGATAGCAAAAAACTCTTAATGCGTGCAAAGGGGAGATGTCGGGTCTTTGAATAAATTACAACTGCCGAAAATGCCATTAATGACAGTATTATCAGCATACACAGTTCTAAAATCATTTTTATCTCTCCTTTCCTTAATATCGGTTAACATCAATTATCACGAGTTCGGGCTTATTACCAATTCTTATAAATCCACGGTTGGTAAGTCCTCTGCTCACAATCAGGCTTTTGTCCAGAATATCGTATTTCCCTGCTATATATGCGTCGATGTCCTGCTTTTTCTCAGGGAAGATACCGTTTTTTCTTTCGTATAGTCCGCCCATATACGGAACTCTTATAATGCCACCGTGGGTGTGTCCGGCAAGGATAAGGTCACCCCAGTAGCCGTCGCCAAATTCCTCAAATATATATGGTTCGTGGCAAAGCATTAACTTGAAATGATTTTTATTTTCATTTAAAAATTTGTCGTAAGTTTCTTCGTTATATTCCCAGAACGCCGATGGATTAGTGGTAAGTACACCGTAAATATCCACAGTGTTTTCGCCTATTTCTATGGTAGCCTGCTCATTCAAAAGCACCGTGACACCCACTTCTTCGAGTGCTAACCTAAGTTTGTCATCACTCTTTTTTAGTTTTTCGGGGTCCTTGCCTGTCATTACGTCAAGCTCGTTGCGTGTCATTTTGGAATTATACACAATATCACTTTCGTTGTTGCCGTACACCACATACACAGGTGCAATATCCAAAAGTTTTTTGCACAACTCGACAAATTCTTCCTGCGAGCCGTTTTTATCAATCATATCTCCGGTGGTAACTATAATGTCGGGTTTAAGTTGCGTTATCCTATCAATCAGGGTTTCGTTGTCTTTGCCAAACTTGGAATTATGCAGGTCGGAAAGTTGAATAATTCTCAAATTTCCGTTAATCTTACCATCGCCTATTTGGTAAAAATTTTCTTCAAAAGAGAGATTTCCTATGTAACTTGTTCCCAGAATAACAACCGCAGCCGCAGCACACACAAACACCATAGTGACGATGAAGGTTATGAGCTTTCGGATACGACAACTTTTTTTATCCTTTCGTGTCCTAACCTGTTCTATTTTTATTTCGGTTTCGTAGCCAAGAACAGCAAAAAAACAGTCGGTAAAAATATCAAGAAAATTGCTGTTGAACTCCTCCATATTTCCGTTTCCTGTGTAGCGGAACACAATGCAGTTTTTCTTCATCTTAATAATAGAAAGGTTGTAAAACCACTTATCCATAGCATCTTCATCTACACGCAGTTTCAGTGCCTCTAATGTGTCATTCCATACAATGCCCAAAGTGCTGTCTAAATCATTTACACTCTTATGCGTTGTTCTGTTTTTTTTCAATGCAAATCATTCGCTTTCTTTTTATTTTTTGCCCTAAGGTATACCTCTTGGGTTTTTGTGGCAACTAAATCACAGCCGTAGTTATCCGCTATGTATTTAACCTGTTCGGCATTGTATTGAGGACTGTTTTCCAGAAGTTCCCTCAACTTATCCTCGAGGGAGGCAATATCAGAACATTTAAAACTAAACCCGAACTTTCCCGTGACCGCCGTGTTCTCCGGAATATCGCTGACAAGGCATCTTGTGCCGACAGACATTGCTTCAAGGAGTGTCAATGCGAGTCCCTCAATCTCGCTTGGCAAAACATAAAGACAGCAGTTTGAGTACAACTCCGCCATAATTCTGCTCTGCACAAACCCAGCAAACACTATATTCTTGCCCTCAGAGAGATTTCGTATTTTTTCCCCGTACTCATTTTTCGGCACTTCGCCAGCAATAACAAGGGTCTTGTCTGTATCAAGGTGGGAATATGCTTCTATTAAATAATGAAGCCCTTTCTCCGGCACAATTCTCGCAAGATAGAGGATATATCCGTTTTTTTTAAGACCGAATTTTTCTTTTATATTATTCGGCTCGCATTTTTCTATGGGAGTTATGCCGTTTTTTATGAAAATTGTTTCACGGTTATACTTTTCCTTAAAATAGCCTTGCACATTTTCGGATAGAACAATAACCTCATCGGCAAACCGTGCGATAATTCTCTCACCAAGTTTTAGATATGCCGTCGCAAAGCGGTTCCATTTTGCCCTCTGCCAATCTAAGCCGTGTACCGTTGCAACCGTAGTTTTGCCAAAGAGCTTGGCAACGGCTATCATAACCGACGGGCCTAATGCGTGGTAATGAATGATGTCAAAATCTTGTCCAACTGCTGTAAAGGTTGCCGTAACCGAACCGATAAGTGCGTTTAATGCTTGTTTTTTGACTGAGGGTACACGGTACACCTCAACACCTTGTTCGGTAAAATGTCCTTTTTTGCCACATCGGTTATACACCGTTACGCTGTGTCCCATTTTGCAAAGTCTTGGTGCAAGTTCTGTGATGACAACCTCCACTCCGCCGGCACGGGACGGAAAATCTTTGTGTCCTATCATTGCTATCTTCATATACTACCTTCCCTCACGGTTGATGACCACAAGAATAGTTTTTGCTATAATTTTCAGGTCTGTCCAAGATGTCCTCTTTTCTATGTATTGAATATCCATTTCTACCCAGTCGTCAAAGTCAATATCGTTGCGGTCGTTTGATGTTTGCCAAAAGCAGGTAAGACCTGGCGTAACCACAAGACGCAGTCTTTGGTAATCGCTATAGCAGGCGACCTCATCGGGCAGGGGCGGCCGTGGCCCGACAAGACTCATATCACCCTTTAAAACATTAAAAAGTTGCAAAAGTTCATCAATACTTGTAGCCCTCAAAAATTTGCC
>CAZZHP010000039.1:6168-7960 GCA_964653925.1 uncultured Eubacteriales bacterium
AACAGCACCGCAAGGAGAGAGAATGTAACATCAAAAATTCTCTTTCGCCTCCAAAATTTCTTTTTTGGTGTTGCAAAAAGCCTATCCATACTTTGGCAGGTTCTCTCATCAACCTTTTCATAGTTTACATAATCTTGTGCAGTTTTCAAAATAATCACTCCCTAAAAAACAAAAAAACTGACTGCATAGCCAAAAAGCTAAAATGCAGTCAGTCAAGCATACCTAAATTGGTTTAGCCACTAAACTTTGCGTCCCCGTCTTTCGGCGGGTTTGCCGAAGTTATTTAATTTTATAATGTATTAAGTTGCAGTGTTTTATTGAACTAATTTTTTCCTTTTAATCTTTACATCGTACATATCACTATCTGCATAACAAATAAGGTCTTGTATATTGTCCGCTTGTTCTGGGTAATATGCACATCCGATACTTACACCTAATTTGTACGCCGAATTTGTTTCGGAATGTTTTTGCTCAATAAGGTCGCTGATTTTGTTTTGCAGTCTTTCAACATCGGTATCTTTCTTAAAAGGCTGAATAACTGCGAACTCATCTCCGCCGTAACGAGCACAAAAACAGCCGTTTTTGCTGCATACAGATTTTAATACAGAGGCCACCATTTTTAATGCACGGTCGCCCTCGTTATGCCCGTACTTATCATTTATTTGTTTAAATGAATCTATATCAATAAACATAAAACAGAGTTTTTCATCTTTTTTCAAAGAAAAGATTTTTTCTTCGAGTGATTTCAAGAACTCACGCCTGTTGCTTATACCTGTAAGCGGGTCTACCGAAACAAGCATATTAAGAGTGTTTATATACACAAGCAGATAGCTGACAGAAACTCCGAGTGTCATTATCGGTGCATCTTGGTAGAATAGTTGCATTACTACGGACAAAAGCAGTGGTACAGCAAACGAAGCAACCGACAAAAGTTCCTCCCTGCGTGTATAACTTTCTCCCTTTGCAACTTCTATCAGGCTTTTTACAGCGGAAATTACAATATATCCGTAGGACAGTATTCCTTGCCAATAATAAAGCGGACCTTTGTGATATACCATATTTTCGTCAAAGTAAAACAGACAGCCGTTGAACATCGACACTATCAGCAACACCATCAAAATAGCAAGGGGTATAGCATCTTTGATAAGATGTGAACGCTTTAATACATCTTTTTTCGTTATAAGCTCCGAATACAGAAACCAAAAATATGACGAAAACCCGAAGCACATAAAGTACATAAAGTTTATCCCCAAGACTATCGGCAACGGGAAGTTCCAGCGTTGTGAGTTGCTGAGGTTCCATAGCAAATCAAAAATATTTGCTGCCGTAGCAAACCATACAGACAAAGAGAATATTTTATTTTTAAACGGTTGTTCTGCCTTTGTTACAGACGCCCTAAAAGCAACCATAAGCAGAACCGCAATACTAAATATATTTATTTCCGCATAAAGTACTGTATCCAACTTTAAAACCCCCTTCTGCATTTATAAACATACCGCTTATGCTAAACTACCAAAGCGGTTGCGGTCTGCCGCAAAATATCGGCAAATAAAAAATGTTTTTCGAGGTTACACTTTTTTACACAAGAAGCCACGCACCCCAACGCTGAAAGCAGTGCAGGATATTCCTGTTCTTTCGGTGTTTTAAAAAAGGTACAGTTACACCGTATGTATGTATGTATGTATGTATGTATGTATGTATGTATGTATGTATGTATGTATACATAATAATTATGCCACTTTTTCATGCTTTTGTCAAGTCCTTTTTTTTTAAAATTCCTCATTTTCTGCTA
>CAZZHP010000040.1:0-7434 GCA_964653925.1 uncultured Eubacteriales bacterium
GACTATTCTCGGCGGCAGGTATCATAAGTCCGCACATAGCCATAAGCGATAACAAGCCGACCGTTTTGATAGAAACAGTCTTACCGCCCGTGTTTGGACCTGTAATTACAAGTGTATCGTAATCTTTGCCAAGTGAGATATCAGTTGCTACAACCTTGTCATCACTAATAAGCGGGTGTCTTGCCTTGTGCAAATCTATATAACCCTTATCATTGACAATAGGCATTGAGGCCTTCATCTTATAGCCGAGTTTCGCCTTTGCAAAAACAAGGTCAATATCTATCAAATATTTGTAACTCTCGTTAATGGACTCGGCAAATGAGCCGACAGTAGCAGAAAGTTCAAACAAAATTCGCTCTATCTCGGCTTCTTCCTTCGCCTTTAACAGTTTAATCTCGTTGTTCGCCTGTACAACTCCCATCGGCTCGATAAATACAGTCGAGCCACTTGAAGATGTATCGTGTACAAGTCCTGCCACATTACCCCTAAACTCTGACTTAACAGGCACAACAAATCTGCCGTCACGCTGGGTAACAATATTCTCCTGTAAATATTTCTGGAATGTTGTGCTACGGATAATTTTATCAAGCAGTTCCCTGACTTTTGAAGATTCCGTTCTAATCTTTCGCCTAATGTCATTAAGTTCTGGCGAGGCAGAGTCGGAAATCTCGTCCTCTGACACAATGGCATTATTGATTTTATCCTCTAAAAATTTGTTAGTAACAAGTGCGTTAAATATCATATCAAGCGATGTTTCTACGCCTGCACTGTGACTTTTCCATTCTTTGAGCGAACGAATAACACGCAAGGTTTCGCTTATACGCAAGAGTTCGGTTGCCGTTAAACAACCACCTGCCCTTGCCCTGAACAAAGCATTTGTTACATTTTTGCAACCACCAAACGACGGCGAGCCAAATCGGCCTATAAGCATAAAGGCATCGTTTGTTTGTTTGAGTTGCTCTTTTACCTCAAAAAGTCCGTATGATGGCTCTATATCAAGTGCAAGTGCCTGTGTGTCGGCACAAGACGCCTCCTCCGACAGCCTTTGAAGTATCTTATCAAGTTCTAACGCTTTAAAATCTCTATTCATATTCCTACCAATTATTTTATTACTTTTAAAAATTGCAAAGTCTTAAAGTCGTACTCGGTGTGATAGAGCAAGTACTGCTCTGTTGCCGAATTAAGTTCCTTTAAGCTTTCTTGCGGGAGGCTGAACGCAAACAGCTTGTTAAAATCTGCATAAACAGTATGCCTCAATGCCCTTAGAACCCCCACAGAAAGTGGCACTGCACTGTTTATACGCTTATCACTTAAACATTTATAGCAAATAATGTTGCCACTATCTGCTATAAAATACATACTATTATCTTCGTATTTTCCACAATGCCTGCACATCACAAGGTCAGGCATATAGCCGAGCATAGAGAGCAACCGCATCTCTACGCAAGCCTTGACAAGCAGGGGGTCTTTCTTGCCTGTTGATAACAAGTACAGGCCGTTTAAAAACAGCCTTAGCATATCGTTTGATGATTGACCTGTCGGGCATAAACGCATAGCAAGTTCGCAAAAATACTGTGCGTAACCCATATTTATAACATTTGTACGCAATTTGACAAACATCTCTACCGTATAGGCATCATCAACTATATATTTATCCTTTGACTGATATATGTTAAATTTTGAATAGCACAAAAGTTGAGTCGCCGCACATTTGCTACTGCGTATATTTTTAGCACCACGCACAAAGGCTCTGATTACACCCATTGTTGATGTAAGAATGGTAACAAGCTTGTCCTTTTCGGCTATCGGTTGCTCATTTATTACCAAACCATCTATCTCAACTTTCATACATAACTCCATTTAACAAATTAAAAATATCTGCACCTTACTTAAAAATCACTCAAAGTCATTACTGTCAAAGCCGAAACTCCTTAGCAGAAAATCACGGTTACGCCAATCTTCTTTGACCTTTATCCAAGTATGAAGGTTTACCTTACATTCAAAAAAACTCTCCATATCCTGCCGTGCAAGCGTGCTGATTTTTTTGAGCATATTGCCACCCTTGCCAATTATAATGCCCTTGTGGGTAGCCTTCTCGCAATAAATAGTAGCGTCAATATCAAGGATACCCGTGTCCTCTCTCTGCCTCATTTTTTCGACTACTACTGCCGTACCGTGCGGTATCTCTTTGTCGGTATTCCTCAAAATCTTTTCTCTTATCATCTCGGCAGCAAGCACACGCTCTGACTGGTCGGTAAGGGTATCGTCTTCAAACATGTGTACACCCTCTTGACACAGTGCCATCAGTTCTTTTTTGAGGTCGTTTACACCGTTGCCGTCAATCGCAGACATAGGAACAATAGCCTCAAAGTCAAATAATTCGCTATATTTTAGGATAACCGGCATAAGTTTTGCCTTATCCTCTACTGTATCAATCTTGTTAATTGCCAAAATCGCAGGTATGCCCATAGCCTTGAACTTCTCTATTAATGATAGTTCTGTTTCTGCCGGTGATTTCTCGGGGTCAACAACCAACAAACACGCATCTACACCGGATACCGACTCGTTTATTGCCCTGACCATATATTTGCCGAGGTCTGTGCGTGGCTTATGTAAACCAGGGGTATCAATAAACACAAGTTGGCACTCACCCTCAGTAAGCACGCCCATAATTCTTGTCCTTGTTGTCTGCGGTTTATTAGAAACTATTGCTATCTTGTGTTTGAGCAACTTGTTTAATATAGATGATTTGCCAACATTTGGTCTGCCGACTATCGCCACAAAAGCTGTTTTTTCCATTTAATGCCCCTATTATTCCGCAATATAACTTTGAGATGCCGGTAAACCTAATTGGTTCATAACGAGTTCTTCTTTTTCACGCATGTGGACTCTCTCCATAGCATCAATATGGTCATAACCGAGCAAATGCAACACGCTATGTGCTGTAAGATAAGCAATCTCACGGTTAAAACTATGTCCGAATGTGTATGCTTGTTCAACTGCTTTTTCTACTGATAAAACAACATCGCCAAGCAACTTAGCACCTGTTTCAGGGTTTGTATCATAAATACCGTTTTCGCCGAGCGGGAATGACAATACATCTGTCTCGATATTCTTATCCCTGTATTGAGCGTTTAACTCCTTAATTTGCTCATTGTCAACGAAAGTTACACTAATCTCAGCCGGTGCATCAAATTTTTCAAGAGTAAGCACAGCGTTGCAACATCTGCGTATAAGCATACGCAAACCTGTTGGAATTTTAACATTTTTTTGCTTGTTCGTAATAATAACCTTAATTTTGTTGTCTGTCATAACACATTTTCCTTTCTCATTCAAAAATTTATTTATCCTCATTATCAATCTTGGAGGTGTTATCAGGTTCTGATTTTTTGTTGGCTTTTTCGTATGCCAAGATAATATCCTGCACAAGCCTATGTCTAACAACATCTTTCTCGTTAAATCGGCATTGTGCTATACCGTCAATATTTTGGAGTATTTGCGTAGCCTCTTTCAGTCCGCTTTTGGCTCCGTTTGGTAAATCTATCTGGGTAATATCGCCTGTTATAACCATCTTGGAGTTAAAGCCTAACCTTGTAAGGAACATCTTCATTTGTTCACGGGTGGTATTTTGTGCCTCGTCTAAAATAATAAAGCTATCATCAAGCGTTCTGCCACGCATATACGCAAGCGGGGCAACCTCTATACTGCCTCGCTCTAAATACCTTTGGTAAGTTTCCGCCCCAAGCATATCAAACAGGGCATCATACAGCGGTCGCAAATACGGGTCAACCTTACTCTGCAAATCCCCCGGGAGGAAGCCGAGCCGCTCGCCTGCCTCAACCGCAGGTCGGGTAAGTATAATACGGTTAACCTGCTTATTTCTAAAAGCAGTTACAGCCATAGCAACAGCAAGGTAAGTCTTGCCTGTGCCGGCAGGGCCTACGCCGATAGTTATGGTGTTGTCCCTGATACAAGTGCAATAATTCTTTTGCCCTATTGTTTTTGGCTTGACAGGTTTGCCCTTTGAAGTGATACAAATACAGTCGCTCGAAAGCTTCGCAATTTGCTCAACCGTACCGTCGTTGACCATAGATATACAGTAACGAATGTTTTGGTCATTTAACTCCTCGCCCTTATTAAGCAGGGCAATCAGCCCTTGGATAACACTTTTTGCCAAAAATACATTTTCTTCTTCACCGCAAATTTTCAGTTCCTCGCCACGGGTTATTATAGTAACACCATAGGTTGACTCAACAAGTTTGATATTTGCATCTAAATTTCCGAACAAAGCGGAGGTATCCTCAACTCTGTCCAACGAAACAACTTTTTCTTTAAGCATGCATCCTCCAACATAATATACCTATATATGATATATTATATCACTAATATTTGTAAATGTCATCATTTTTTTAAAAAAAATATTAAAATAAAATTATTTTTGTTTATTTTGCAATAATTAACTGTTTATTTTATCCAAATCGTAGTGCATTTCTTTGTGTAAAAATATTTTTTAAATATAGTATTGACAATTCACCGATTTTTAGTTAGAATTATATTAAGGTATAATGTAATTTTATGCCTAATTTAGTTATAAAGAGAGGCGAATTGAGATGGACGCAGGAAGTAATAGTGGCACTGTTCCCGTTCCCTGTAACAGTAATTTTGAACTTGGACATTGTCAGACTGTGTTCTGTTTCAAGATTACTCTTTAAATAAATGGGGACTGTTGTCTTGCCTTACTTCCTACCTAAATTAAATGTTAGGAGGATTTTAAAGTGGAAAAGAGAGTTGTTCCATTAACCGAAACTATTCATCGTTTATCACAGGATAAAAAATACTCTACACTAAGAGATATACTTATTACTATGAATCCTGTCGATATTGCTGCAACATTAGATGACTTAAAAGAGGACAAAATCGCCCTTTTGTTTAGAATGTTGCCAAAAGAACTTGCTGCCGAAACTTTTGTCGAAATGGAAGATGACGCACAAGAGACATTGTTATCGGGCTTCTCTGATAAAGAACTCAAAGAGGTAATCGACGAACTATATGTAGATGATGCCGTTGACCTTATCGAAGAAATGCCTGCAAATGTTGTCCGCAGAATTTTAAAACAAGCCGACCCTATCACCCGCAAGGAGATTAACGAACTGCTTAAATATCCCGAAGATAGTGCTGGGTCTATTATGACAACAGAATATGTTACATTAAACCCGAATATGACTGCACAAGATGCCATCAGACGCATACGCAGAACAGGTATAGACAAAGAGACAATTTATACTTGTTATGTGTCCGATATAGACAGCCAGCTTATAGGTGTTGTAACAATAAAAACCCTGCTTTTGAGCAGTGATGACGAACTTGTGTCCAACCTAATGGAGACTAATGTCATATCGGTAAATACCCTTAACGACCAAGAAGATGTTGCCAATATGTTTAGCAAGTATAATTTTTTGGCGTTGCCTGTTGTAGATACCGAGAACCGACTTGTCGGCATAGTAACTGTCGATGACGCTATTGATGTTATGGAGGAAGAAGCAACCGAAGATATTCAAAAGATGGCTGCTATCACTCCAACCGACAAACCTTACCTGCGTGTAAGCGTATTTGAGACTTGGAAGAGCAGAATTTTGTGGCTGTTGCTCCTTATGGTGTCGGCGACATTTACAAGTATGATTATAACAAGTTTTGAGGATGCACTTGCGATACAAGTTGCACTTACGGCGTTTATACCAATGCTTATGAGTACAGGCGGTAACTCAGGCAGTCAGGCATCGGTAACAATTATCCGTGCTTTGTCACTTGACGAGATTGAGTTTAGTGATGTCTGTAAAGTAATTGCAAAGGAAGCCGTCGTTGGTCTGTTGTGCGGTGTAACGCTTGCTATTGCTAATTTTGGCAAGATGATGCTTGTTGACAAGTTAATTTTAGGCAACGAAGGGATAACCATTACGGTATCTGTTGTTGTTTGCCTTACCATAGTATTTGATGTTATTGTGGCTAAAATAATCGGCTGTGTGCTACCTATCGTTGCCAAGAAGATTGGCTTTGACCCGACTGTTATGGCAAGCCCGATTATATCCACCCTGCTTGACGCAATATCACTCTTGCTGTACTTTAATGTAGCAAAGTTATTCTTGCATATTTGATGTTTTAACATTAACTACTATTTAAATTATAAAAATTAAAGCACAAGCCTTACAAGGTTTGTGCTTTAATTTTATTTTATTCATTTAGATTTTTAATTATTTAGCCTTAAACGAGAAAAATCTCTGACCTAAATAGTTAAGGCCTGTAAACAATACCATACCAACAAGCATAGCAATAGTCTTTTGCATATCATCGGCGATTGTAGTGCCTGCAAGTATTTTAATTGTGAGCGGTTTAGCAAGTGCATAAGCCACCACATAGCACACCGCAATAGTCAAGGCAAACCTTAACAACGGTTTTACGCCCTTTTCGGTATTCTTGAATGTAAAATATTTATTAAGGAAATAACTTAAAATACTTGTCAGAATATAGTTGGCAGCGGAGGATATCCAATATCCCAAGTCTTTGATGCTCCCGTTATCGAGTTTTTTGAGTCCTACCAAATGATATAACGCAAACATTATACCTGTACCGACCAATGTGTTGATAACCCCGACTATTATAAATTTGATAAATTTCTCATCAAAAAATGTCTTGATTAATTTTTTCAATTTGAACATTCCCCATTCTAATAATTTTTGTATAAATCTTATGCGGAGTACTTATTTAACAAGCCTGTATACACAACGCTCGAATTAGGCAGATTGAAAAAATCACAAGGCCTGCAAACCTTTGGCAAGGTTGACATATCTATCCCCGAATTTGACAGCACTAATCTGACAAACTCGGAGCAATACATATAGTATTTGCGTGGTCTATATATGTTTACCCCCGCTAATAACAGCCCCATAAACGAATACCTAAACCTGCCCCGTTCAGACAAAAAGTTATTTATTTCGACCTGAACCCTTTGATATACTTCATTGGTTACTTCAAGCCTCAACACCTTACAGTATGTCATCGGGTATTTTTTGTAGACACCCTCGCACTTTTTCTCGATAACAAAACCGCTGATTAATGGGTTGTTGACTTTTTTTCTGCCAAATGAATAGAACTCATCTAACCTTTTGTCAAGGGATATAGATGCGTGCGAATACTCCTTTTGGGAAACCGCCCTAATCAATTTAGCAGGGAAAGTCCCCGAATAACTTAAAATTATGTAAATATTCCTGTTTTGGTTCATAGTTATCTGTTCTTTCTGCAAAAATATTGTCGAAAAATATTATATCATACTATAATATTCTCTGTCAATAATTTATGTTGAACAAACCGCAATAAGAAGTAAAAGGTTCATTGTAAAATGAAATAGGACACAAAAAATCATAGCAGATGTGGTATAAT
>CAZZHP010000041.1:0-7379 GCA_964653925.1 uncultured Eubacteriales bacterium
TTTTGCCTGTCTTGTCAAGTGATATATCGCCCTTTGAGATAACCTCGCCATTTTCACCTTTAATATCGGGTGCTTTTACAACCCGTATAAGTTCCCTTTTGGGTTTCATCTCCATACAACCCATACATTTACGCAGAGGTATTTTCTTTTGGGGCATATCTATCACTCCTCTGTATTCTGTGCAATATCTGCATTTTCAACATTTTCGGTGTTTTCGATAACCTCGTTATTCTCTAAAACTTCTTCGTTTACAGTATCTGTGTCATCTGTTTCTTCTTCACCGTAAAAACCGCTCTCTGGGTGAAGGTCAATTCTCCAACCTACAAGTTTAGCAGCGAGTCTAACATTCTGACCCTTGACGCCGATAGCAAGTGATAACTGTGAATCAGGAACAATAGCACGACAAACCTTGTTCTCTTTATCAATAAGTTTAACAGAGATTACATCAGCAGGGGCAAGTGCCGCCTTGATATAGTCTTCGATTACATTACTGTATTGGATAATCTCGATTTTTTCGCCTTGAAGTTCCTCGACAATTTTTGAAATACGGGAGGACTTAGTACCGATACAAGTACCTACCGCGTCAAGTTCCGGTCTTGTACTTAGAACAGCAACCTTTGATTTTGAACCTGCCTCACGGGCAACACATTTAACAATGATTGAACCATCGTAAACCTCAGGTATCTCGTTCTCTAACATTCTTCTGACAAAGTTAGGGTGAGTACGGGAAATAACAGCATTAGTAGACTTTTTGGTCTCCATCATACCGATAACATAAACCTTAATCAAGTCGCCCTCTTTGACATCTTTTAATGCACATTGTTCGTTAGGAAGGAGTATTGTCTCTGCCCTGCCGTATTTAACCGAGATTATACCTGTTTTGTTGTCAATTCGCTCAACACGAACTACGATAAGCTCGCCGACTTTGTCCTGATAACTTTGGATATTTTGATTTTTCTCGCTCGCTCTGATACCCTGTCTGATGATACTCCTTGCAGTTTGGATAGCAATTCTGCCAAACTCCTTAGGGTCAAGCGGAATTTTGACCTCACTGCCGACAACAGCCCTTTTGCTGTATTGTTTTGCATCTTCTACCGAGATTTCAAAACCGCTGTTCTCAACCTCCTCTACAACAGTTTTGATTAGTTTAACTTTGAATTGATTTTTCTCTGCGTCAAAGTCAATCTCGACATTCTCGTTGCCGTTGTAGGTATTTTTGCAGGCATTTACAATCGCCTTACGAATTTGTGTCAACATATAGTCAACAGGTATTCCTCTTTCTTGTTCAAGCAAATTAAGTGATACAAATAATTCTTTATTATTCATTTTCCTATCAGTCCTTTCAAACTATATAAATTTTTAATTATCAAAATCATCGAGTTTTATCCAAACAGCGTCCTTTTGATTTATGACTACCGTATTTTCGGCACTATGGTCGTCGATAGTAACATTACCATCGACAAAATCTTTAAGCACACCTTTGAACTCCTTGCCTATGCCATCAATAGGTCTAATCATTTTGACCATAATATCAGCACCTATAAACTTTGCAAAATGTTCAGGCCGAATAAGTTCCCTCTCGATACCTGCTGAACAAACCTCCAAACAATAATTTTGTTCTATCGGGTCAAGTTCATCAAGAGGCTTGTCAACGGCACGGGACACATTCTCACAGTCTTGGATATTAACGCCCTCGCCTTTGTCAATGATAATCCGCAAATACCAACTTGCACCCTCTTTGACAAATCTGACATCCCAGAGGTCTAACCCAAAGTCATTTACAATCGGCTCGACAAGTTCCCATACCATACTAACGGTGTTGCCACCCTTCTTTTTTGGCATAGCCACAACTCCTTTTTTTTACATAGAAAGGAGTGGGCAAGTACCCACTCCTTTCAATAATAAATATTCAACTATCAATTATTATACCACATTATTTATTAAAATCAATACCTTTTTTCAAAAAAACTTGATTTTTTTCAAAGTTTTATAATATTTCCCAATTAATTTATATGCTTGATGTTGTTTTTGTATTACTTTATTTATAAATATTAGTCCTTAACGCAACAAAGCAAAGAACCTGCCACAACTTAATGTTGTAACAGGTCCTCCGTTTAATAGTTTATAACATTACAAATTGCAATCATTATACAAAGTTATCTATAATGCCAGCGTATTTTTGTAATATAAGTGTAGCATCGTTCGCATTAACCTTGCCGTCTCTGTTTACATCAGCAGCCTTTTGAACCTCTGTTGAAAGGCTTGAAATGCCTGCATAATGTTGTAAGATAAGTGTAGCATCGTTTGCATTAACCTTGCCGTCGTTGTTTACATCACCATAAACTATGGTAGCGTTGGTAATTTGGACATCTCTTTCAAGTGTTGCGTTAACAGTAATCTTGCCGTTAATTACATATTCAACCTCTTGCTCGCTGATACCGCTGCTGTTCTTGCCACCGATAGCATTAGGTGTGAATGTTACCTTGGTTGTAGCGTCTTTGAGTACCCTAAATGTGAGTGTACAGAGTGTAGCACCTGACTTGAAGTTGCCTAAATCTGCATCATTTTCGCTAACAGTAGTTGAAGCAACATAAATCTTGTCGGAATCGTAATTTACCTGTAAGTTGCCGTTGCTGATAACAGGGAAGTTAACTGCGTTATCCTTACCTACAAGTTCAAGTACTGTACGGTCATAGTTAATATTAAACTGTGTATCTACAATGTAGTTTGGAGCAGTAAGTTTGTAGGTAACTGTAACTGTGTCACCTGTCTTAACTGTGATGTCATCATCTGCTACGGCAACACTGTCTTGTTCCCAACCGGCGTAGATTATTGTGTCAGCGTTGATAACTGTATTAAAGTTAAACTCTGCACTTAATTGTGCATCAACATACCAACCTGTAAATACAAAGCCCTCTCTTGTCGGGTTAGTTGCAGGAGCAGTAACCTTTGTGCCTTTTTCTACATCTTTAACAATATTTTGACTATTAGAGCCGTTCATATTAAATGTTACGCTTACATTTGTTAACTCGGCAATTTGAACATTTCTTTCAACTTTTGCATTAGTAGCAATCTTGCCGTTGAGTACATATTCAACCTCTTGTCCGCTGATACCGTTATCATTCTTACCACCGATAAATTCAGGTGTAAGTGTTACTTTGGTTGTAGCGTCTTTGAGTACCTTGAATGTAAGTGTACAGAGTGTAGCACCTGACTTGAAGTTGCCTAAATCTGCATCATTTTCGCTAATATTAGTTGAAGCAACATAAATCTTGTCTGCATCGTAGTTTACTTGCAAGTTGCCGTTGCTGATAACAGGGAAGTTAACTGCGTTATCCTTGCCTACAAGTTCAAGTACTGTGCGGTCATAGTTAATATTAAATTGTGTATCTACAATGTAGTTTGGAGCAGTAAGTTTGTAGGTAACTGTAACTGTATGTCCTGTTGTAACTGTGATATCCTCATCTGCTACGGCAACACCGTTATCTTGTACCCAGCCTGCATAGATTGTTGTAGTTGCGTTGATAACTGTGTTAAAGCTGAATGTTTCAGTCGCCTGTGCATCAACATACCAACCTGTGAATACAAAGCCCTCTCTTGTTGGGTCAGTTTCAGGAGCAGTAGCAGTTGTGCCTTCTACTACCTTTATAACAATATTCTCGGCAGTTGCACCGTTCATATTGAATGTTACATCATATTTAGTCTTTTCAGCCCAACCTGCATAGATTATTGTATCAGTGTCGATAACTGTCTCAAAGTCAAACTCCTCACTTAATTGTGCGTCAACATACCAACCAGTGAAGTTGTAACCCTCTCTTGTTGGGTTAGTTGTAGGAGCGGTAGCCTTTGTGCCTTTTTCTATATTATTAACAATATTTTGACCGCCAGAGCCGTTCATATCAAATGTTACAGTTGCACTTGTTGATTCTGTAACATAAGTTGACTTTGTCATCTCGATGAGTTTTTCATCAGAAAGTGCTACTGAGTAACAGTTTACAAAATTAATTGTACCGTTGAATTGATATGATGCCGAATTATTACGGGCAACCGCACCAACTGTAATAGCGTTGAGGTCCGATGAGATACCCTTGATGAAGGTGCTTCTTGTGTACTCGCCAATTCTTTGACCGTTAGCAAATACATAATATTTTGTGCCATCATACTTAACTGCTATGGTGTTTGTGTCCGAAATAGTAAGACCGGCTGAGTGTAAGAAACTAACTGTACCGGAGCCATTTCTTGATTCCATACCGATAGAACCGTCAGGCTTGATATAAATGTGGAAATGTTCTGCGTTTACTGCGTTGTTAGAAACGCTGATGAGGGACTGAATTGTATTATTTGAGGTTGACTTAAATCTAATAATAAATGTACCCTCTGTTAAGTTAATAACATCGTTCTTGTAACTTCTGTCTGTAAGTGAAACACCGTTGTTGCCTGTTACCTCGATATTTGTTTCGCTGAATATGAGGCCATCTTTTGTAGCTGTACTGAATGTAAATGTCTTAACAGCCTCTTGACCATTTACAGTAGCCTTAACAGAAACTGTATATGTTCTGTTTGGTTCGAGTTCTGCTGTGGCTTTGAGGGTTGTACCATCAATAGTAAATGACGCATTGTCATTTGCTGTACCGTCAAGTGCATAAGTGTAATCACCTGCTACTGAGCCAAAGTCACTACCGAGTGTACCGATAACTGTGCCAACCTTATGTTCAACTATCTTTGAACTTTCGGTGGTAAGTGAGAATGATACATTAGCTGTAATATCATCATTGAGTGTAACTTCTTGTGAAGCAAATGTAACTGTCTTGTTGCTGCCTGTAAGTCTTACGGCTGTTGTTACATTATATGTGCCGTTAGGCAAGTTATTAAGAGCAACGCCTAAATCATCGCTGTCGCCCTTAGCGGTATATGTCAAGTCACCGTTTGTAGCAGTTAATGTTACATAGGAGAAAGCAGTTGAATATACGTTTGAAATAGCAGACTTAGCAAGCGAAATAGAGCCTCTGTTGAGTAAAACTTGTGGTACTGCTGCATTTGACTCAGCACTGCTGGTAATCTTGAATACATTATTATAGATAGCACTATTTAATGTATTGCAACCGATACCGTCAAGGAACATACGAGTCATAGCAATTTGACCGTTTGCAGTCAAGTGGAGGTTATCGTTATTGTAGAAGAACATATAGCCGTTTCTGTCAGAATCAGCGAGGAACTTGTTCTTTGCAATATGCTCTGATGTAATTGTATATTGGTCTATAAAGAGAACATTGTGCTTTTGGGCAATTTCTCTGCAAGCATCTACATATTTTTGTTGAGCAGCACCGCCTGTAGAACTTGTATCAAGTCTTGCGATAGGGGCACGGAGTATTGCGATAGCACCCTTTGCCTTGATGGCATTGATGAGTGTTTCAAGGTTTGCCTTGTATGTCTCAACAGAAATAACATTTGTAAGTGTAGCATCGTTAGTACCAAGTTGGATAGATACTATATCAGGTGAATAGCGGTTAAGTCTTTCACTAATTCTTGTTACTGTTGATGTTGTTGTAGCGGAGGATACCGCAGAGTTGATAACCGTGTCATCTTCTCTACCAAGTTCCTCACGAACATATTTTGTAAACAAACCTACAAGGTTATCGTAAGCCTTGTAAGCGTACATACCTACGCCGTGTGTGATAGAGTCGCCCATAAACATCCATGTAAGCGGTTCATCACCCTTGATTTTGTTTTGAATTTCTTGTTGTTGTGCGGTAAGTGTTTCAAACTTAACTGCATCAGTAGAAACATTACCGTTAGTTGTTGTACCTGATTTTACAGAAAGTTGAGTCTTGCCATCTTTTGAAACAACGGTAAGTTTGTAATCTTTGTCCGCCGGCAAGTTCTCAAATACTGCTGTGTTGCCTGTTGTCTTGGATACTGTATAACTGCCGTCGATTTCTACATTATATGTCCATTCGGAGGTATCTTCAACACCCGAAACTTCTACTGTAAGGCTTGTGCCGTTCATTGTAGCGTTAACAGTTGCCTCCGTGTTGTAGTTTGTTACACCATCAAGTTCAGCCGAAGCCACAGTCCAATCTGCACAACTGCCTACAACTTTTGTTTCCATTTGTTTGGAGATTGTCAAATGACCTACACCGTTAAGTGAGCCGTCAGCGTTAAGGCTTGTGCTGCGGAAGTCGCTTGTATCTGTTTGTGCAAAGTGGTTGATAACCGCAACTCTGTTTTGATTATCAGCAGAAAGTGCTGTTACAACCTCGTTTACTGCAAGTGCATAAGCCTTTGCTTTTTCATAAAGTGTTTCATCTGCCGGAGCATAAGGGTTTTGAATTACAACATAGCCTATACCTTCACGAAGTGCAAGACCTTTGTTGATTAATTCGTTAAGGTTAGTCTTAAATGTTGTAATTGCGTTTGTGTCAGCGTTCTGATAATCTTCAACACCAACCATATAAGAGATAGCCTTAGGGTCATTTTCTTTAACTAATCTTTCATAATTTGCAAGAATAAGAGCAAGGGTGTTGCCTGTCTTGCCGGCATTAATAACATAACGCTCTCTGTTAGGGTTACCTGTAAGGCTGTTTGCACCGCCATCAGCATAGCCCATATTGTAAGTTGTTCTTGTAAATTCCTCAAACTCGGAAACATAGTTCTTGACACCTTTTACATCGCTGTAAGGGCCTTCGACATCACGGCCGCCAACGAATACCCAAGTACTGCCATCAACATTTGAGAACATTGTATCGCTGTTGATTGAAGAACCTGTTGTAAGTGTAGGAACACTACCTGTATCTGTAATAGCCATAAGTTCTGCTTCTGTATATTCTTCCTCTGTGATAAGTGCATAGTAGATATTGCCCGTAAATGCACAACTCTTATCCTTTGCACCACCGATATAAACACCGGTAATTTCGCTTGCAGATTTGCTCAAAAATTCTGCATCGGTACGATTTTTGAAGTTTGAATTACCTACACCGTTAACTGCCGCTAAAAGGCTTGATTGATAATCAACAGATATAGCAATTTCCGACTTATTTGAAATATCAAAATTATAGTAAATGCACTTCCAAGTGCTGTTAAATCTAAGGCCAAGTTTCTTGGCTGTGTGTCTTGTACCTACATATACACCTGTCTCAGCGGTTGCACTATCAGTTAATGCGATAATTGCTTGGTTGGCTGTAGCGGTGGTAGCAGTTGCAGAAAGAACGATTGTGCCACCCTTTAACGCTTTGAGCTTCGCAAGTTGAGCCTCACTAACGCCTAAGTCAACAACTGTCTGACCGTCAAAGGCCTTGTAACCGTCTGTTTCTTTTCTATAATCAATAGAAACAAGGGCATTCTTGATAAGTGCCTCTTTACCTGTAACCTCGTTTACAGTA
>CAZZHP010000042.1:0-3739 GCA_964653925.1 uncultured Eubacteriales bacterium
CAAAGAAGTCTATCGGCAACTCTACGGCTACATCTTCGTCGGCAGTTGTCGGTTGGGTAGCGGTTTGTTCCCCTTGTATTTCGGCTTGGCTTGTGTTGTTACCGCCGTTATCTGTGCCTGTGTTATTGTTTGTGTCCGAGTTTCCGGCTAAAATATCTGTGGTATTGTCCGAGTCGGTAGAACTTTGGTTATCTGTTTGCTCTGTAATATCCTCTTGCGTGCCTTGGGTACTCTTGTTTGAGTTATCTGTTTCTGATTGCACAAGATTTTCAGTACCCTTTTCAATGTCAGTGCTGTTATTTTTGCCACAGCCTGTCATTATGTTGGCCACGAGCAGAGCCATAGCCATACAAACAATTAAGATTTTCTTCATAATATAATTGCCCTTAAAGTCGGGCAAGCCCCCTGTCCCCTAAAATCATTTTTTACTAATAAAATTATACCATAGATATGCTGATTTTTCAATACTTTATTAAAGCTTGAAGTCCCAATCCGGCACATAACTTTTGTCGGCAGAGTCAAGCCCCTGATAAAATCCGTCAAGCCCCAAATCAACCATATAATCGGCAACCTTGTTATATTCCCTTTTAGTTAATTTTCGGGTTAATTTATCGTATTTATCGGCATTTTTAAGTATATTATCGGTCGGGAAGTACTGCCCCATAAGGCTAACAGGCACACTTGTGCCAAAATTATCCTTAATTAAATCAAGTACCGCAATACTATTTTTGGTATGATTTGGCAGTACAAGGTGTCTGATAAGCACCCCGCTGTGCATAATGCCGTTGTCGTCAATTTTAATATTGCCGACTTGGGACAGCATTTGTTTAATAGCGTTAAGCGTTGTCTGGGTGTAGTCGGGTGCTTTGGAGTATTTAACAGCAAGTTTATCATCGGCATACTTAAAGTCGGGCAAAAATATATCCACATAGCCATCAAGCCTCTTTATACTCCCGACCGACTCGTAGCCACCGCAATTATATACGACAGGTATGCTCGGCTTATATATGTCCAAAGCAGAAATAACCCCATCTATATAATGAGAGGCTGTTACCAAATTTATGTTATTAGCACCTTTTTCTTCGAGAATTTTAAAATTATCGGCAAGCTGCCTCGGTGTAACAAACTCACCCTTGCCACCGGAGGAAATCTCGAAATTTTGGCAATAAACACAGCCGAGCGAGCAACCGCTGAAAAATATTGCACCGCTACCGTTTGTACCGCTTATGCAGGGTTCTTCCCAATAATGCAGGCCTACCCTTGCAACCTTTAATTTAGTACCCATTTTACAAAAGCCACTACCGCTCAGTTCCCCTCTGATTACACCGCATTTGCGTGGGCAAACTTCACATTTATTTACACATTCATTCACAAAAAAATCACCCTGAATTTATCCCTTTATCAAATCTTTGATAACTTCTCCCGCTATTATAAGTCCCACAACCGACGGCACAAAGGCATTACTTGACGGCGGAATTTTGCCACCTTTAACTTCGGTTGTGTCGATTATCAGAGGCTTTTTGGCTTCTTCGGTTGAGAAAACCACTTTTAACTTTTTGACGCCCCGTTTTTTGAGTTCGTAACGCATAGTCCTTGCAAGCGGACAGACAGATGTCTTGTAGATATCGGCGATCCTAAACGCAGTAGGGTCTGATTTGTTGCCTGCCCCCATCGAACTGATTATAGGTATGTTTGCCGCTTTGCACCTCATTATAAGTTCAATTTTGCCCGTAACCGTATCTATTGCGTCAACAACATAATCATATTGCGAGAAGTCAAATTGCCCTGCGGTTTCGGGCATAAAAAATAACGGATAGGTGTTAACCGTTGCGTTCGGGTTAATATCCAATATCCTCTGCTTGGCAACATCTACCTTTAACTTGCCTATTGTTTTGTGCGTTGCAATTATTTGCCTGTTAAGGTTGGACAGTGCGACCTTGTCATTATCTATAATATCAATAGTACCTACGCCACTACGCACGAGTGCCTCGACAGTGTAACCGCCCACACCGCCTACACCAAATACCGCCACCCTTGATTTTGACAATTTATCCATAGCATCTTGTCCAAACAACATTTTTGTCCTTATAAATTGGTCTGACATTTTATTGCTCCTTTTTAGCGTTGCCTATATCCGTAACTACTCTATAACCGATAGCCGATACTCGCCTTGTCAAGTCGGCTATATTTTGTGCCGCCTCATCACCTGTACAAATTTTGTTCTCGTAAAGTGAATATAATTTCCTAAATTTCAGCGGTGATAAGTTTGGCATAACAACATTAGCACCTGCCTGCAAGCCTAATTCTCTGCCGTTTGGAGCAATAGTGCCGAGTGCCGTCGTTGACGGAATTAGTGCATAAGGGAACATCAGCCGCAATATTGCCACTAACCTGACTGTAAGGTTTAGACTGCCGTTCTTAAAATTTGCAAACGGAGTATCGTTGTGCGTTAAATATGGCCCTATGCCTATCATATCCGGCCCTAAATCTTGCAAAAATCTTAAATCTGCGACTAAGTTATCAATAGTTTGGTACGGTGAGCCAACCATAAAACCTGAGCCGACCTGATAACCAATCTCTTTTAAATCAAATAAACATTTCTTCCTGTTATCAAGGCTCATACTCTGTGGATGTAGCCTTTGATAATGCTCCTCTGTGGCTGTTTCGTGCCTTAGCAGATAACGGTTTGCTCCTGCCTTGTAATAAGCAAGGTAACTCTGCCTTGACTTCTCGCCAAGTGACAGGGTTATCGCACAGTCCGGATATTCTGCCCTTATGCACGATATTACATCACAAATAAATTCATCTGTATGTTCGGTATCTTCGCCGCCTTGCAATACAAAGGTACGGAAGCCGAGCCTGTAACCCTCGTGGCAACACTCCAAAATTTCTACTTTGTCAAGTCTGTATCTATCAACCTTTGAGTTATCCCTTCGAATACCGCAGTAAAAACAGTTCCTCTTGCAACAGTTTGACACTTCGATAAGTCCCCTAATGTAGACCTTGTCACCGTATATACTCCGCCTTACCTTATCAGCGGCGGCAAAGAGTTGTGCATCGTATTTATCGGTCTGCAACAACTCCTTAAATTGCTCATCGGTTAAATTCCTGCTTTCTTGCAAAATATCTATCAAGCTCATAAGACTAACTCCATATTGATTTTTAAAATTATTCTATTATTAGAATACTACATTTTAGAAATTTGTCAAGCATATATCATATAAATAAATCATATTATTAAACAAATTATTTGATAAATAAAGGTAAATAAGGGGAGGAATAATTATCATATCGCTACATAACCGCAAAAAAATCTGGTCGGTCCTGTTGTCAACCATAATAATATTGACAGGAACGCTTATGTTGGCACTCAAACCTGCCGGCACAGACAAAGCCCAAGAAGTCAAGATACCTATACTTATGTATCACTCGCTGTTAAAAGATAAATCAAGGTGGAATGACTATGTTATCTCGCCGGATAAATTTGAGCAAGACTTGATTTATTTGAGGGATAACGGCTATAATACAGTATTTTTGTCACAGGTTATTGACTATGTGCAGAACGGAACTCCGCTACCGGAAAACCCTATTGTACTAACATTTGATGATGGCTACTATAACAACTACTCTTACGCACTTGATTTGCTAAAAAAATACAATGCAAAGGCTGTTATATCGCCTATCGTTTCGGCAACACAAGAATTTTCGGACATAATTGATGTTTCGCCATATTATGGAC
>CAZZHP010000042.1:3839-7345 GCA_964653925.1 uncultured Eubacteriales bacterium
GTTTCGGCAACACAAGAATTTTCGGACATAATTGATGTTTCGCCATATTATGGACATTGTAGTTGGAATGAATTAAAGGAAATGTTAGACAGCGGACATTTTGAAATTCAAAACCATAGTTTTGATTTACACTCTACAACGGGCAGACTTGGAATATCCCAAAAGAATGGCGAAACTACCGAAGATTATATCGCAAAGGTTAAGCCTGATATAGAAAAAGCGCAGAACTATATATCCCAAAATTTGGGAGTAACCCCACAGTGCTTCACTTATCCGTTTGGAGCGTATAACACAGAAAGTGAAGAAATGATAAAAGAACTCGGCTTTGTATGTTCGTTAAGCTGCACCCAAAAAATAAGCACCGTAAAAATGTATGATAATGACAGTCTGTTTTTATTGGGCAGATTTTTGCGTGATAACAAACACAGTGCCGAATATTTGCTGACACACAATAACTAAATTCAGGAGGTGCTATTATGCCAACAGTTTATTTAAGCCCATCATTACAGGAATACAACCCTTATGTAAATGGTGGCAACGAGGAATATTATATGAACCTTATTGCCGATGAGATGGTGCCTATTTTGGAGAACGCAGGTATTACCGTTATCCGCAACAACCCATCTATGACATTAGGTCAGGCGGTAGCAAATTCAAACGAAAATGATGTTGATATTCACCTTGCTATACATTCAAATGCCGCTGCACCATCAAACGCAGGTAATGCGAAGGGTGCGGACTTCTACTACTATTCGACAAGTTCGAGGGCTAAGCGTATTGCCGAGATTATGGCGGAAAATTACCGCAAAATTTACCCTTACAATGTGCAGGTTCTTCCTACAACAAGGCTGTACGAGGTCAAAAGAACCAAAGCCCCTGCTGTACTTGTAGAGGTTGCCTACCACGATAATGTCGAGGAGGCAAACTGGATACGGGAGAATATTGATAATATAGCCCAAAACCTTGCCGATAGTTTAATTCAAATCTTATTGTAAAATTTGACTGATTAAATGCAGGGTGTCTATTTAAAGAGGGAACGCTTTTACTTATTAAAGCGTTCCCTCAACTTCTGTTATTTTATATTTTTATCCCGATATCCTGTATCTTTTTTAACAAGCCGACTCTGTTTTGGCTGTCATCAGGTAATTGCGGAAAGTCATACGCAGGATAGTTATTGCCCTCGATAATCAAAGGCCCGTTCTCGGTTATACAAACGTCCCAACCAATGTATCTGACCTGTGGTATTACCAGAGCAGCCCTTTGCACAAGTTCAACCGCCTCGTTAAAGAAAGGTGGCTTAAACCCACGGAAAGCAACATTTGTTGCAGGGTGTATCTCGGACAAATTCCCCCTATTGTCGTGACCAGGACCTATAACTGTACCATCGGACATATCAACATGACAACAAAATCCACCACTCTCTAAATTATCGGTAAACTTGCCGTTGTTGCCTGTCTTTAACACGGCATAAAGCGTATGGGCAACGCCGTTATTAACAAGCGTTACCATTCTAAAACAGTTCACGGAGTGCGGATAAAGTTCGCTCATCTTTGGGTGTTGGATAACTAAATCTTCGATAACATCAAAATTATTTGACCTGTCCATTAAATAATTATACAGACTATCGGCATTATCAAAGTCGGCTATTTTGAGTTTTTGTATGCCCTTACCACATTCACCTTCGCTCGGTTTGGCAATAATATACTCCTTACCGTTTACAAAATCTTGAACCTGTTTAACAGTTGTATTGCTATCCAGCAGTAAAAAGTCCCTGCCTATAAAGTCCGCAAAATTCTGATAAAATAGCGTTTTCTTGTCGAAAATCTCGGTAAAGTTACAGTCATTAAGCGTACGCATAAGCTTCTTGTTTTTAAACCTTGTAAGGTAGGTCTTACGCTGTTTTGAGTTCATATTATAGTACTCAAACAAACAATAATCGTAATATCCTGCACCGTATTTAACAGCACAACCGACCATATCTAACAGTATGGCAAATTTATTTTTGCCCGACTTTTTATGCACATCTGCTATACATTGATTTAGTTTATCAAATCTAACTCCACTTAAAACCCTAAATAAGTAATTAAGTCTCATTTTTTACTCCATACTTTTTTACAACCCTATTATAGATTAAATTACATCTCTGAAATTGTTTGTGAAATTGCGTTCTTGAGGATATTGAGTCCTGCCAAAAGTTCCTCATCACTGATTATAAGTGCAGGCATAGTTTTAAGCACGCTATCCTTGCGGCCTGCAACCTCGATAATAAGTTTGTTTCGGAAGCATTTTTGCTGAACCTTAGCACAGAATTTGTCATCAGGCATATTGATAAAATCAATACCGTAAACGAGTCCTATACCACGGCAAGCAAGTCTGCTGTCAAGTGGCAAAATCTCCTCCTCTATAAATTTACGCTCTATCTCACCTTTACGGCGGGTTTCTGCCTCTATATTATTTTTGAGCATAAATTCAAGTCCTGCTTTGGCAGCGACAATGGCAACTTGGTTACCCCTAAATGTTCCGGTATGCTCGCCAGCCCCCCAAATATCAAGTTCCGGCTTAAACAGTGTTAATGCAAACGGGAACCCATAACCGCCGATTGACTTAGAAAGTGTTACCATATCAGGCACAATGTTTGCCCTCTCGAACGAGAAGAATGTGCCTGTCCTTGCACAACCAACCTGAATATCATCAACGATAAGTAAAATATCGTTATCATCACAGAACTTGCGGACAGCCCTAAGGAAGTCAACGCTAAACACCTGAATACCGCCCTCAATTTGCACAGTCTCCATAATAATAGCGGCAGGCTTGTCAATAGCAGAGTGGTCATCATCGAGCATAGTTTGCATATATTCTATAACATCAAGCTCCTCGAACATATAAGGAGCAGGAATATGCGTTACATAATCAAGCGGTACGCCTGCACCGTTCCTTGAATATTTTTCGGTTGTTAATGCCAAAGCACCAAGTGTCATACCGTGAAAAGCACCCATAAATGCCCAAATTTGATTGCGTCCCTTAACCTTGCGTGCAAGTTTGATTGCAGCCTCTACCGAGTTTGTACCGGTAGGTCCTGTAAACATAACTTTGTAATCAAGTCCACGAGGTTTAAGCAAACTTTCCTCAAAATATTCTAAAAATTCACGCTTCGCAACAGTATACATATCAAGCGAATGTATTATGCCATCGCCCATTATGTAATCTACTACCTTTTGCTTTATCTCTGGGTTATTATGACCATAGTTTAATGCCCCTGCACAGCAGAAAAAGTCAAGGTACTTTTCGCCGTTTTCATCATAAAAATAGCAGTCCTTTGCCTTGTTAAAGACAGTAGGAAAGCGTCTGCAATATGAGCGTACAACAGATTCGTATTTTTCAAAAACTTGTGTATCCATAATCGACCTTCTTTTTTTAATATATTTGTAAGGTAATTATACTCTAATTTCCTTTTTTAGTCAACACAATTAGGCAAATTTTCTACAACTATTATTTGATTTTTTTAC
>CAZZHP010000043.1:0-7336 GCA_964653925.1 uncultured Eubacteriales bacterium
CAATCACTTACGAGACAATTATAGAGAGGTTTAACTCTGACCTTGCCAACAATCTTGGCAACCTTGTAAACCGCACTATTGCTATGAGCCAAAAATACTTTGGCGGTCAGGTTTTGGCACCGACTCAAAAAGAAGATATAGATAACGAGTTATCAGCATTTGCTCTCCAAACGGTTGAGAAGGTTGATAAATTTATATCGCAATACAGACTTGCAGATGCGTCAAACGCTATATTTGACCTTGCCCGCCGTTGCAATAAATATATTGATGAAACAGCCCCTTGGGTGCTTGCAAAGGACGAGAACAGCAAGGACAGACTTGCAACTGTACTTTATAATTTGCTCGAAGGCATAAGGTTTACCGCAATACTGCTCTCTGCGTTTATGCCACAAACATCAAAGGCAATTTTTGAGCAACTTAATTGTGATGTAAATACTTACGAGAGCCTTGCAAACTTTGGCAATATTCCTGTGGGTATAACACTTAACAAGCCTGTTGCATTGTTTAACCGTATTGATGCTGACAAAATGCTCACAGAAATTGCCGAAAAACAAGCAAAATTAAATCAAACAGAAACTAAAACCGAACAAGGCTCAGAGCAAAAAGCAGAAGAAAAGGCAAACAAAATTGAGGGCATAGCACAAATAGGTATCGAAGATTTCTTCAAAGTTGACTTGCGTGTAGCACAAATTAAGGCTTGCGAGCCAATCAAAAAGGCTAAGAAATTGCTCAAATTAACACTTGATGACGGCAACGGCGAGAGAACTGTCGCAAGCGGTATTGCTAAATTTTACAGCCCTGATGAACTTATAGGTCGCAAGGTTATACTTGTTGCTAACCTCAAACCCGCTACACTCTGCGGCGTAGAGAGTTATGGTATGATACTTGCCGCAACCTGTGGTGAAGATGTCAAAGTTATCTTCGTTGATGATATGGCAGTAGGTTCAAAAATCAGCTAATGGAAAAATTTTACAATATATTTGACTCTCACGCTCATTATGATGACGAAAGTTTTGATAACGACCGTGAGAGTCTTATCCAAGATTTGTTTGATAATAAAGGCGTTTGCGGTATAGTAAACAACTCTGTTGACCTTAAATCAGCACAAAATTTGCTTGAACTTGCCCAAAAGTTTAATGGTGTATATTCTACTGTCGGCTTTCACCCCGAAAATTTAACAGATGTTCCAAAAGATTATTTGTATCAGATGGAGCAATTTTTGAAAAATGACAAGGTCGTAGCAATAGGCGAGGTAGGGCTTGATTACCATTGGGACACTCCGCACGATTTGCAACATAAGTATCTTGCCGAGCAAATGGGGCTTGCGGTAACTCTTGATGTGCCGTTAGTTATCCATAACAGAGAGGCACACGGTGATACTATAGACTTTTTGCGTAAATTTAGACCTCAAAAGTGCCTCATACACTGTTATTCCGGCAGTGTTGAGATGTTATCCGAGTTAATCAAACTTGGCTGTTATATCAGTTTGGGCGGAGTTGTAACATTCAAGAATGCCGTTCACCCCGTAGATGTCGCAAAGGCAGTGCCTATTGACAGACTTCTTTTGGAAACAGATGCCCCGTATATGACGCCTGTGCCGTTTAGGGGCAAGCGTTGTGACAGTTCGCATATACTGTATACAGCCCAGAGGATAGCGGAGTTAAGGTGTATCGGTGTGCAGGAGTTACTGAACCAAACAATGCAAAATGCCAAAGAATTTTACAATATTCTGTAAAAAAATCTAAATAACTATTGACTATTTTTAATTAAAATATTAAAATATTAGTGTATTAAAATATTACTAAGCAAGAGGGTAATTCAATGGATTGCATATTTTGTAAGATTGTCGATGGACAAATTCCATCAAATAAAGTTTACGAGGACGACAGGATACTCGCATTTTACGATTTAGAACCACAAGCCCCTGTGCATGTGCTTGTTATCCCAAAGAAGCATATCAGTTCCGCAAATGAACTCAATATGGATAATTCGGGCGAGGTTGCGTATATTTTTGCAAAAATTCCTGAGATAGCAAATAAACTCAACCTTACAAATGGCTATCGCATTGTTAATAATTGTGGGCAAGACGGTGGACAGACTGTACATCATTTGCACTTCCACATTTTGGGCGGTACAAAATTAAATACTACTATGGCTTAATTGCCTAATATTCAGAATAGAGGTTTTAGTTGTGAGTACATATAAGATGACTATTGCAGGTTGCGAGAGAGAATTACCACTTTGTGCTGTAAGTGATAAGCTTGATATAGCTGCGTTTATTATGTTTAATGATGTTGAGGTAACCGAGAGGGCTGCGGCTGAATTGCTCAAAATTTCGCCTGAACATGATGTTGTTGTAACTGCTGAGGCAAAGGGTATTCCGCTTTGTTACGAGATGGCAAGGCAGGGCTGTCGCAATTATGTTGTTGCCCGTAAGGGTGTCAAGGTTTATATGCAGAACCCTATCAGCGTAAGCGTTAAGTCCATTACTACCGCAAAGGAGCAAACACTCTATTTTGGCGAAGATGAGGTAAACTTCATCAAGGGCAAGAGGGTATTGATTGCCGATGATGTTATCTCTACCGGCGAAAGCCTTATTGCACTTGAAGAACTTGTCAAAAAATCGGGCGGTAATATAGTAGGCAAGGTTACTGTACTTGCCGAGGGAGATGCCGCTGACAGAGATGATATTATCTTTCTCCAAAAATTGCCTTTATTCTTTAAGTAATTATTAAATTTTGGGCTATGAAAAGACCGTTTGCCGTTATAGGGATAACAATGTTGTTTACTATTTTAACTTGTTCTGTTATATCGGTACAGGTCTCTTTGTGGCATATTGTGATTGCAACAATTAGTTTTCTGTTATGCGTTTTGAGTATATCAATCAAATATTTGCGTAACAAATTGTGCTTAGTTGCGGTCTGTTATTCAGTCTTTGTGGGTGCTATAGTATATTTGTGCTATAGCATTTGTTTTTATCAGGTCGCTGTTGATGTGATAGATGATGACAAAGAAAGTTACTGTATAAATGCAACCCTGTGCGATTTACCCTACAAAGATGGCACAAAATATATATACAAGGTCAAAACAAGCCAAATTGATAATCAAGATATATCAACGCTTGTCGAGGTTTGTACCGCTGACAAATATGACATAGATTTGTACGATAATATAAGTTTTAATTGCAGGTTGACAAGCGAGGTTTCGGGCAAATATCTGTCCGATAAAACTTTTTTGATAGCATATCCGCTTGATGATTTAAAGGTAACTCATAATTATAAGCAGTCGTTATACGGGTCGATTTTGGATATAAAATCAAATATGCTCGATGCTCTTGATAATATGTACGATACCGAAATTCTTGCTATAATTAATGCCCTTGTAATCGGTGATAAAAGTTTGATAACAACAGATGTTTCGGACAGTTTCAGGATAGCGGGGTTATCGCATACGCTGGTGTTATCGGGAATGCACATGAGCATTATATCCTATATATTGCTCATTACAATCAACAAAATATGCAAAAAGAAAGTTATATCCAATATAATAGTAATTATTTTGGTATTGTTTTTTATGGTGCTGACGGGCTTGACTCCGTCGATAGTCAGGTCGGGTATAGCCACTATATTGATGCTGGTGGCTGATATGATGAATGTAGACAATGACGCACTTAATTCGCTCGGGTTTGCAAGTGCCGTACTTTGTCTGGCTAATCCTTTTGTAGTGTTTGATGTGGGAATGTTGTTATCCTTTGTATCTACTGTCGGCATTATTCTATATCAAAACAGATTAGTCAAATTTATTAAATCGAAGTTAAGGTTTTTAAACAAAGATAATTTTGTTTGTTTTGTAATTAGTAATATAGTTGAGTGCCTGTCGCTCTCGGTTATAGCGTCAGTCGCTACATTACCTATAATGGTGTTAATGTTTGGCTCGGTCTCTAATATTACATTATTATCAAATGTTTTGTTAGTTCAGACAGTACCTGTTATTATAGCCCTTGCTCTGATTAGTATTGTGTGCTATTTTGTACCAATATTAAGTTTCTTTATTAAGGCAATAGTTTTGATTAACTCGGTTTTAGTCAAGGTTTTCGTGATTATTGTAGATAGGCTTGCCAATATCAGTTTTGCAAGTCATAGTATAGATAATTTGGCATTTGCTATTTTGTTGAGTTCTTTGGCTGTTGCGATAATGCTGACCTTTCAATTTAAAAATTATTTTATTTATCTACCAAGGGTTATTTTTATTTTTACACTACTATTTTTGGGCGGTTACCTTTGGCAAGATTACAACTCTAATAATTACGCACAGATAAATATATATTCATATAAACATTCTATGGTTGTAGATGTCAAAAGTTTGGGCAATTCGGCGGTTATATATACTTCGGATACCCCGTATATTACCCAAACAAGTGTTGATGTAGTGGCTAAAAATTCCCATATAGATGTACTTATTATCCCCGATAATAAAAGTTCGAACCAAAATATTATAACCGATATTTTACAAAATCTAAATGCAGGCTTGGTTTGCGTTGCAAATGAGAGTTTAAACCCATTAGTGACAAACCCAAAAAATACAGATAATATCCCAAGCACGCTCCAAAATCAAACAATATGTTTAAATGGTACTACTAATATTAAGCAGGTACTTGTAAATGAAGATTTTTGGATTATAATAGAAGTAGCCGATACCCAAATCTTGATACCGCCATATAGAACGCACAAAAAAGATATACAAGCATTTAGCGACAAATATAACTTGGCAGATTTTGATGTTATAATATCCTCAAAATATGCCAAAAAGGTACACGATAAATATTTTGATACATTAAATAATTGGCAGGTTGTAGAGTCGGATATCCTAAATAATATAAAATATTTGCCAAATTTAAGTATAAAAATTCCAATTAAACACGGAGGTTAACAAAATGTCTGTTTTAAAAGAAAAAGATTTAAAATCGCATATAATTGATGGCAATTTTAAAAATTTTTATGTAATATACGGCGACGAAAAATATCTTATCCGTAAATATACAGATACCCTCGTGTCTAAAATAATGGGTAAGAATTTAACGGAGTTTAATTATCATACCTTTAACTTTTTAAATCTCGATTTATCCAGACTTCAATCTGCTATACTTATTGTTCCTTTTATGAGCGAGTTTAATTGTGTAGTGTTAGAGGATATAAATGTCGACGAGTTAAGTGCAAACGATTATAACGACTTAACCCTGTTACTCACTGATATTCCCGATACAACAGTTGTCATCTTTGCGATGCCGTCATTGGAGCAAGATTTTGCCAAATCAACAAGGTTCAAAAAATTAACAGCGTTAGCCGACAAAAACGGAATTTGTGCTAATATCGAGAAACATACCGAATTATCGTTGGAGAAAGATTTAGTCAAATGGGCAGGTAAACTCGGCTCAAAGTTAACACCTGTAAATGCTTCTAAGATTATAGAATACACCACAAACGATATTGAGGCTTTACGCAACGAAGTCAAAAAATTATGCGACTATGCCGACGGGCAAGAAATAAGTATAGATATGATTAATATGTTAGTTGCCAAGAATTTGCAGGCAAAGGTGTTTGCACTTGCCGATAATGTAATAGATGGCAGGGCAGACTTAGCCTATAAGCAACTTGAAATATTATTCTATCAGCGTGAAAAACCTACCGCTATATTATCGGTAATTGCAGGTGTGTATATTGATACATACAGGGCGAAGATAGCAACCGAGAACGGCATTCCTATGGATACGCTTGCACAAGATTTTGAATACAAGAACCGTGCATTTGTACTTAAAAAGGCAAGTGCGAGAGCGTCTAAACTCTCGCTCTCTGCGTTAAGGGACAGCATAAACGCAATAACACAAACAGATGTTAAACTAAAAAGTTCCGCCACCGATAAGAATATTTTGCTTGAACGGTTAATTGCAGAACTTTTGTTAATAACATCTAAGGAAAGGAAAAGTTACAGGTGATAACACTCAAACAGGCAGTTATTGTTGAGGGAAAATATGACAAGATTAGGCTCAAAGGCTTCATTGATGCACCGATAATAGAGACAAACGGGTTTAGAATTTTTAAAGATAAAGAAAAACAACAACTTATCCGTAAGATTGCTATGGTTCGTGGGGTTGTAATTATGACCGACAGTGACAGCGGGGGCTTTGTTATACGCAATTTTCTCAAAGGTATTGTTCCCAACGATAGGATAATAAATTGCTATGTACCGCAAATTTTGGGCAAAGAAAAACGCAAGCCCCAAGCCTCGAAAGAAGGCTTTGTCGGTGTCGAGGGTATGGAGGAACAAATAATATTAAACGCACTCAAAAATTGCAAAGCCACACTTATAAATGAGGCAACTTCGGCAAAAGATAATAAAGAAATTACCAAACAAGATTTATACGAATTTGGGTTTACAGGTCGGGATAAGTCGGCGGTACTCCGCACAAAATTATTGCAAAAAATCGGTCTGCCGACTTATTTGACAACTAACTCGCTTATATCAGCACTTAACTGTATTTACACACGGGAAGAAATTTTTAAAATTTTTACCGAAATTATACAAGATTTTACTTGATTTTACAGTTAGTTGGTTATATAATATGTTTATGACAGAATGTTAACAGGAAGGAGGATAAAAATGAATAATAAAAAAATAGTTGAATCAGAGGTTTTGGAGTCGGTGACTGTTATTGATAGTCAAGATGAGCCAAAAGAGGAAAAAGTCAAAAAGGCTAACACATCAAAAACAGATGTTAAACCTAAAAAGACAACCAAGCAAAAATCTGATAAAAAAGAGACACCAGAAAAGAAAGACAAAAAAGAAAAGAAAGAACCTAAAATCAAAGTTTTTGTTGAGTACAACGGTGCACAGGTGGCATTAGATGATGTTGTAAAGAGCATTAAATCTAAAAATAAAGATGCCAAAGAGATTAGAGTTTATCTTAAACCTGAGGACAATGCCGCTTATTTTGTAGCTGATGAAAAGCAAGACAGCATCAAGGTTTATTTTTGCTAAGTCTTAGATAATTTGATTTTATAATGTAATAATTAAAATTGTCACAAAAGGCAGGGACACTTTGCGTACCAAAGTGTCCCTGCTAATTTTATGAGGCAAATATTAATAGTAAGAAAAATTTATGAAAAACCAAATTGTGCAACATAATGGGTAAACCCTTATAGTAGTCCCATCTAATTATATATTCACTGAATATGTTTGAGTTTGCTGTCGTACAGTTCCTCATACTCACTAATAAGCATTGGCCGATAGAAATAAAAGCCCTGCCTTATATCGCAATCTGCCTTATCGGCAAATACAA
>CAZZHP010000044.1:0-7258 GCA_964653925.1 uncultured Eubacteriales bacterium
GTGCTGACTACAATCAATGTATTAAGGCATTCGTAGAGGCTGAAAAATACAACGGTCCTTCACTTATCATCTGCTATGCTCCATGTATCAACCATGGTATTAAGGGCGGCTTGAAGGGTGCTCAGGCTGAGGAGAAGAAGGCTGTAGAGTCAGGTTACTGGAACTGCTTCCGTTACAACCCAGAACTTGCTGCCGAGGGTAAGAACCCACTCACACTTGACAGCAAAGCTCCAACTGCTTCTTACAGAGATTTCATCTTGAACGAAGTTCGTTACAACTCATTACTTAGAGCTAACCCAGAAAGAGCTGAAAAACTCTTTGCTAAGGCTGAGAAGTTTGCCGCTGAAAAGTACGAACACCTCAAAAAGCTCTCTGAATTGGACTAATGTATATTTTAAATAAAGTATAAATAAACTTACTCCCTATGTCGCGGTTGACATAGGGAGTTTTTGTGCAATAATCAGCAACAAATATTAACTTAGAATAAAATCTCCTTAGGATAATACTTGTAAAATAAGTAATAGCCCTAAGGAGATTTATTGTAGCAAGGTAACCTCTCTGCCGTTTGAGGTTATGTAAATATTGCCGTTAGTCATAGTTTGTACGGCATAAATATCCATATTGTTCAGTCTGTCTATGACCTCGTTAGATGGCAAAGAATATGTATTATATCCGGCACTGATAACCGCCAACGATGGAGCAACCGCCTGCAAAAAATCAGCAGTTGATGCGGTCTTACTGCCATGATGGCTAATTTTGATAACATCTGCCGATAAATCGGTATTATTGTTTATCAGTTGCTTTTCGACCTTTTTGCTAATATCACCTGTAAACAGAAAACTTGTTCCCTTGTAGGTTGCCTTAATAACCAATGAATTGTCATTATCATTGTCATATTCAAGAGTTGGTGATAGAATTTGCAAAGATAAATCTTGATAATTTAAAGAGTCGCTTGTATCAACAGCCTTAACCGTCGTGCCATTATCTGTAAGATTTTTAAGAATATTATTAAATGTAAAGGACTTTTCATCTGATGAAAGTTCATACTTTGAACACCAAAATTCTGCCACAGATACATCTTCTATCAAATCAGGCATACCTGATATATGGTCGGTGTCCGAATGTGTAGCAACAAGCAAATCGAGATGAGATATATGATAATCTTCAAGATAATTAATTACAGGGGTACTATTGCCACCCAAGTCTATCATTATATGAAAATCGCCATAGGTTACCAAGGCACAGTCGGCACAGCCAACATCAAAAAACACAACCGAAAACTCGGAATTTTGTAATTCTCTATATACTAAATCTGTGAATATATCCCTATAAGTGATATTGTTCCTATTGACATAGTCTGAGCCAATACAAATAACGGCGAATATTATAATTATTGATATAACAGCTGTTAATATCTTAATCTTCTTCGTCTTCATAATCTGTATCTACATCATGATTAATTCCCATCATTGAACTTCGTTCGAGCCAGTCGTTGTAAGTCATAAGCACTTCCCTTGGCTTAGAGCCTTGGTAAGGGCCTACAATACCCATTTGCTCCATATCATCAATCATTCTGCCAGCACGGGCATAACCAACCTTAAACTTGCGTTGCAACATAGATGTAGACGCTTGTCCTGCCTCGATTACGCATTTTATTGCTTCTTCCATTTTTGCATCAAGTTCACTTTCGGCATTTAATGTAGAATCAACATTTTTATTCCTGTTAGTATTTATTTCTTCGGCCGCAATATGTCTAATCTTTTCTTCAATCTCGGCGTTATAGTTTGCATTATGATTTTTCTTGATAAAAGTTGTTACCCTCTCTATCTCCTCATCAGACGCAAAGCCACCCTGTACACGCATAGGCTTAGCAATACCGACAGGTGCAAAGAGCATATCACCCCGACCGATGAGTTTTTCTGCTCCGCCATAATCTAAAATTGTCCTTGAATCGACTTGCGAACTTACCTTTAATGCAATACGGCTTGGAATATTTGCCTTAATTAAGCCTGTGATTACATTTACAGACGGTCGTTGCGTAGCAATAACAAGGTGCATACCGGCGGCACGGGCCATTTGAGCAAGCCTGCATATAGCGTCCTCTACATCGCTTGGGGCTGCCATCATAAGGTCAGAGAGTTCATCAATAGCAATAACTATTTGGGTCATATTCTCCTTTGGTACAGGCAAGCCGTTTATTTGCATACAAACCTGCTGGCCGTCCTCTGTTAATTCACCTAAATGTTCATTTATATATTGCTTATTTTGGTCAACAAGGTCGTTAAACGCAAAGATATTTTTACACTCGTATTCCGCAAAAAGTTGATACCTCTGCAACATTTCTGAAACAGCCCAATTCAACGCACCAGCCGCCTTTTTGGCATCGGACACAACAGGTACAAGCAAATGCGGTATACCCTTATATTTAGAAAACTCAACCATCTTCGGGTCGATAAGCAACAACTTAACTTCGTCAGGGGTGGCCTTATACAATATGCTGAGCAAAATTGAGTTAACACATACAGATTTACCCGAACCGGTTGTACCTGCAATAAGTAAGTGTGGCATATCGGCAAGATTAGTAACAACAATATTACCGGATATGTCCTTGCCCAAAACACTCGTCAGTTTGCTCTTGGCATTTTTAAATTCTTCGCTATCTAAAAGTTCCCTAATGGAAACTGTATCTATAACCCTATTTGGTATCTCGATACCGACTGCCGATTTACCTGGGATAGGGGCTTCAATCCTAACTCCGTTTGCCGCAAGTCCGAGTGCTATATCATCAGCCAAATTAGTTATTCTGCTAATTTTAACACCTGGTGCGGGTTGCAACTCGTACCTTGTAACAGATGGTCCACGGGATATATGACTGATACTTACACCTACACCGAAACTTTGGAGTATATCTATGAGCTTATCCCCGTTATTCTTTAACTCTGCACTTGCGTTAGAACTATCGCTTGTAGCAGTTAAGTTAAGTAACTGAACAGGCGGATATTGGTATATCGGCTCGCCTATGGTATCATCATTATCTAATATATGTTTATAAACATCATCATACGAGTCGCCATATTGGCTATTATCTGCCTCATTGTCAATATTGTCTTGGGCACAATCTTCAGCAGTTGTATTTTGGGTAGATTTTTTAGATGTCTTTGTGGTACTTTTTGTAGCATTAAACTCATCTGTATCATCGTCTGTATCTATATCTATATCTTCCACATTATCAATATTGTCTAAATCATCGGCGGTTTCTGGGGTATTAGGCTTTTTATCCGCATCATCTTTACCACTTAAAACAAACTCATCGGAGTCTTCGGTATGTTTAAGTTTTTTTGTAATTTTTTTAGGCAAATTACCTTTTCTTTCCTTGACAGTCTTGATGACTTTACGGGTAGGCTTTAGGAGAAGTACCCTTGCCAAATCGTTGGCAGAAATACCTATCAATATAAGTATATATGCAATTATAATGATAAGGAATATTACAATCGCACCGTTCCTGCCACAAGCCTTCAAGGCAGGCCAGCCTAATATACTGCCTATAGAACCCGTACCGCATTTCCAAAGACTTTCGGCAGAATATGATGACTTGAATAATTTTGCTATCGTTGTAAAATAGCCTTCGTTATTTTCAAAATTCGCCTTGTTTATCAGGAAAAACAGCGTACTGATACTTATAACGAAAAAGACTGCTGAAAATTCCGCTAATTTTTTGTGAGGAAATTCCTCTGCACTTTTTGATGTCAAAAATGCAAGGTACAAAAATAACACAGGTAATAATATAGAAAATATACCAAAAATGCCAAAGATTGAACTATGTATAAATTTCCAGACATTTTCGCCTTTTTCAACTATCAAAAATGTTACCAAAATCGCCAATGCACAATAGATTATTGACATAGCCTTAGAATTATTTTTTATTATTCCGACTTCTTTTGCAGGAGATTTATCTTTGTTTTTTATGCTCTTTTTCGGCACTATTATTCACTTCCAAACATTTAAACATTCCGTTAAATTTATTTTATCTATTAAAAATTACTTCGCCTGAAAAAATATTGTTGCCTGTGATTAACTCCACTATACTTATCAAAACAACAATCAAGCCGACTACAAGTGTATAAATCATAAACACATACATTTTGTCGGTCTTTAACAGCCATTTAAAAAGGAAAATAGAGAAGTATCCGACAACAGCGGCGGTTATCATACCAACTATTAATGCAACCGCACTAACTGCCACACCGTTAGGCTCTGATACAGCGTCCTTTAATTCGAGCAAGGCGGCCGCCAAAACTGATGGAATAGCCAAAATAAATGTATAGTCCATAGCCTTTTGCTTGTTTATCCCTCTTAATTCGCCCATAGCAAGTGTCGAGCCTGAGCGTGATAACCCTGGGAATACCGCCGCAATACATTGTACAAGTCCTACCATAAGGGCATCGCCTAATCTGTATCGTTTTCTGCCTGCCGTATCTTTGTCCGGTCTGCCTTTTTTTATGTACAGTCTAATTGTGTTTGACTTTGCCTTATCACCCAAAAACAATAAAATTGATGTTGTAATAAGGGAAAAACCGACAACCATAAAATACTCCGAACCCATAAAAATATCTGCCAAATCTTTGCTGTTTAAACCGTTGGCAAATGGTATAGGAATAAATAACAGGAACAACGGGAGCAAACCTACAATGAGCATAACTATAAGGTTGCGGTCATAGTTCATCTTTTGGAAAGAAAATTTGCCTGTAAAAATATCCTTAACCATAACAATGAACTCTTTTATCAGACGGACCAAAAGCCTATTGTAAGCAATACAGACCGCCACCAATGTACCTAAATGCAACATAACATTGAAGAATAGATTATTCTCCGTAACGCCCATTATATGTTGTGTTATGGCTAAATGTCCACTGCTTGAAATCGGTAAAAATTCAGTTAAGCCCTGAACTATACCCTGAATAATTGCTTCTAAAATTGACATAATTACCTCCGTAATTTACGCTATGTATGCACTGTTTAAGTGCATTTTTAAGTTTGTATTAACTGCCTGATTTTTGGGACTCTATCTGTGAAACCAAATTGTTTATAGCATCAGATATAGTGCCGACTGAGTCTATCAGCCCCACATCTACCGCCTCTTTGCCCTCTAATACAGTACCTATATCCATAACCAGTTCCTCTGTATTAAGGACAAGATTTAGATAGTCCTCGTTAGAAATATTGGAATGTTCCGACACAAATGTTGTTATCCTATCCTGCATTTTGCGAAAATAGTCAAAACTCTGTGATACACCGACTGTTGTGCCGGTAGTACGGACAGGGTGTACTGTCATAGTGGCACTCTGTGCAATAAAACTCTGTTTGGCTGCCACTGCAAGCGGTATGCCTATCGAATGACCCCCGCCGATTACTAACGAAACGGTTGGTTTGGTCATACCGGCAATTACCTCTGCTATTGCAAGTCCTGCCTCAATATCACCGCCGACAGTATTCAGTAACAACAACAGTCCAGCAATACTATCGTCCTCTTGTACTGATATAAGTCTTGGTATAATATGCTCATACTTAGTTGTCTTGGTTTGGGCTGATAACAAATAATGTCCCTCAATTTGACCTATAATTGTAAGACAATATATTTTTATGCCGTTATGGTTAACTACAACCGCACTAATATCACTTATCTGTGATGTATTATCCGCAAAATTATTTTCCTCTTGATTACCGTAACTGCTATCATTTTGGTATGCACACAAATTATTGCTATTTAGCATTTATATCACCTCTGTGTTATTTTTTACACAAAAGTTCAAAAAATACTATAATTATATACCATTTTAATTATATCATTATTGCTGATTTATTTCAACTATTTTGATGTAAATTTTTGCTATCAATTTTAATCTGCAATATTTTGGGGTGCATATATATCGGGATAAAATAATTTTAAAAAATAATGTAAATAACTTGTAAAAGTATATGTCTTTGTGGTATTATATATTAAAGAAAATTTAAAATATTTGGAAAGGAAATTTATATGAAGTATGATATTCAAGATTATGTACTTATATCAAAATCAGAGATAGCAAACGGCATATTTGATTTTATGGTACAAAATGATAATATTATAGTCCCTAAGGTGGGACAGTTCGCCCATATTCAGGTAAACGGCAAAACTTTACGCAGACCTATATCTGTTTGCGATGCAGGTCAAAACTGGATAAGGTTTGTCTTTCAGGTTAAGGGTGAAGGTACAGAAATCTTATCTAAAACAGAGGTAGGACAAACACTTAATATCCTCTCCCCTTGCGGACACGGGTTTACTATTGAAGATGGTAAAAGATACGCACTAATTGGTGGCGGTATAGGTGTACCTCCTATGTTATATTGTGCCAAAAATACAAATAACCCTGTTGTTATCACAGGATTTAGAAGCAAAGACTTTGTTATCTTGCAGGACGACTTTAAAAACGCAAATTCTGAGTTATATCTTGTTACAGATGACGGCTCTGCCGGTAAGCGTGGGTTTGTTACAGATGTACTTAAAGAGCAAATTAACAATGTTGACGCTGTATGTGCCTGTGGCCCTACACCTATGCTCAAAGCTATTGCTCAAATATGTAAGGAAAATTCCAAGCCTTGTCAAATTTCACTCGAAGAAAGAATGGGCTGTGGTATAGGTGCTTGTTTGGTATGTGCTTGCAGGACTGTTAAGGACGGCGAAGAAGGCTTTTCTCATGTTTGTAAGCATGGTCCTGTATTCAACGCAGAGGAGGTAGTATTCTAATGGCTGATTTATCCGTAAAAATTGCAGGCGTACAATTTAACAACCCGCTTATAGCTGCCTCCGGCACATTTGGCTTTGGACACGAATATAACGAGTTTTATCCTTTGAGTGCCTTGGGCGGTATCTCGTGCAAAGGTATTACACTCAAAAAGCGTGACGGCAACCCACCTCCGAGAATTGCAGAAACTCCAAGCGGTATACTTAATGCGGTCGGACTCCAAAACCCTGGTGTTGACCACTTTATTAGTCAAGATTTACCCTATCTAAAACAGCAGAACACTGTTATAATCGCAAATATTGCAGGCAATACACCTGAGGAATATTGCCAAATGGCAGAGAAATTATCCGATAGTGATGTAGATATGATAGAGATGAACATTTCTTGTCCTAATGTAAAGAGTGGCGGTGTTCAGTTTGGTACAAGTTGCGAGTCTGTCGGTGCAATAACTAAGGCTGTCAGAAGTCACTGTACAA
>CAZZHP010000045.1:0-7255 GCA_964653925.1 uncultured Eubacteriales bacterium
AAGAGGTTGGTGTTGACCCGACACACATTGTGCGTTTAGGCAAAGCCGATAACTTCTGGGAACACGGTTCAGGCCCTTGCGGACCTTGTTCAGAGATTTACTTTGACAGAGGTGCCGATAAGGGTTGCGGTTCACCTGATTGTGCAGTTGGTTGCGAGTGCGACCGCTTTGTCGAGGTTTGGAACTTGGTTTTCACACAATTTAATAATGATGGCAAAAATAACTACACACCGCTTGACCACCCTAACATTGATACAGGTATGGGACTCGAAAGATTAGCCTGCGTAATGCAGGGTGTTGATAACCTCTTCCTTGTTGATACCGTTCAAAATATTATGAAGCATATCACAGATATTCTCGGCGTAACCTACGGCAACAATGCCAAAGATGATATTTCTATCCGCGTTATTACCGACCACATTCGTAGCGTAACATTTATGGTTGGTGATGGTGTAATGCCATCTAATGAGGGTAGAGGTTATGTCCTTCGCAGATTACTCCGCAGAGCAGCCAGACACGGCAGGCTTTTGGGCAGGACAGAGCCGTTCCTCTATCAAGTTTGCGGTACTGTTATCAAGGAGAATTTTAAGGCATATCCGGAACTTGCCGAAAAACAGGAGTTCATTACAAAACTTATCAAGACAGAAGAAGAAACATTCTCTAAAACTATCGAACAAGGTATGCAATTACTACAAAGCATAATGGAGAATGAGGGTGTTAAGGTTATTAACGGCGAGGACGCTTTCAAACTTAACGATACCTATGGCTTCCCAATAGACCTTACAGTCGAGATAGCAGCAGAAAAGAATATTACTGTTGATATTGACGGCTTCCAGCAATTACTTGCCGAACAAAAGAAGCGTTCCCGTAATGCAAGGAAGAACGCCGGTGCTGATGCTTGGCTTAGCGACAATATAGATTTCTCCGACTTAAAGCCAACCGAATTTGTCGGTTATACAGATTATGATGTTGATGGGGCAAAGGTTCTGGCTATTGTCAAAAATGGCGAGAGAGTTGACTCTGCTAACGAGGGCGACACAGTTATAATAGTTACAGATAGGACATCTATGTATGCCGAGTCAGGCGGTCAAATCGGTGATACAGGTGTTATGACTATCGGTGAAACAGAAATAGATGTTAATTACACAACAAAGGACCATAGCGGTATCTTTATGCACTCATGTAGCATTAATGTCGGTGAAATTAGCGTTGGTGCAAAGGTTGATATAAAGATTGACGCAGAACGCAGAAACGATATCAAGCGTAATCACACAGCAGCCCATCTTTTGCAGGCAGGTCTAAGACAAGTACTCGGCAACCATGTTGAACAAGCGGGTCAGCTTGTAAGCGACCAAAGCGTAAGGTTTGACTTTACACATTTCTCCGCACTTACAATAGATGAGTTAAAGGCTGTTGAAAATATTGTAAATGAGCAGATTTTAAAGGCTGTCCCTGTTGTAACACAAGAAATGCCAATCGAGGAGGCCAAGAAACTCGGTGCTATGGCATTGTTTGGTGAGAAATACGGCGATGTTGTTAGGGTTGTAAACGCTAACGGTTTCTCAATCGAGTTGTGTGGCGGTACTCATATCAGTAACACATCAGAGATAGGTTTGTTCAAGATTAGGCAAGAGGGTTCTGTCGCATCAGGTGTCAGAAGAATTGAGGCAGTTACAGGCCGTGGTGTACTCGAAATGCTTAATAATTCTATTGATACAATCAATAATGTTTGTGCTACCCTCAAGATTAACAATACCGCTGAGGTCGTTGCAGGTTGCATTAGGTTAGCCGATGACATCAAGAACAAGGAACGCACAATAGCCGAACTTAACAGCAAAATTATTGCATCTAATATTACCGAATTACTCGATAGTGCAAAGCAAGTTAAGGGTGCAAAACTCCTTACAGCAGTTTATAACGGTATATCATCTGATATGCTCCGTGATATGTGTATGAGAGTTATGGATATTGACGCCAATGCTATTGCAGTATTTGCCGGTGTTTGTGATGGCAAGGCCACATTTGCCTGCGGTTGTGGCAAATCTGCACGGGAACTTGGTGCTAATGCCGGCAAAATTGTCAAGGCTGTTGCATCACTTGCAGGCGGTAACGGTGGCGGTAAGCCTGATGTTGCTATGGCAGGTGCAAAGGACTTGTCAAAGGTTGATATGGCTATATCATCAGTACCTGCAATAATAGAAGGAATGCTATAATTAAACTTTCAAGATACCAAAAGTGTAGTTGTGTTTACGACTACACTTTTGTAGAAATTTAGTATTAATTATATGGAACAAACAGGTAAAAATTAATTTTATATATTGCAAATAATTTTAAACTATGATATAATTTAGAAAAGAAATAAAGGAGTTTTTAATATGATTTCTAACGAAAGAGTACTTGAAATTTTTAGAGAAGCAGGGGTTTTGCTTGAAGGACATTTTAGACTTACATCAGGCAGACACAGTAACAGATATTTACAATGTGCTAAACTTTTCAGAAATACAAAATACAGCGAGGAACTTTGCAAGGCTTTGGCAGATCAATTTGCAGGCGATAATGTTGATGTTGTTATCGGACCTGCTATGGGTGCGGTTCAAATGGCTTACGAGGTTAGCCGTGGCCTTGGTTGCGAGAACTTCTTTGCAGAGCGTGACGAGGAGGGCAAGATGGCACTCAGGAGAGGCTTTGTTGTTAGCGAAGGTATGAGAGTTTTACTCGTAGAAGATGTTGTAACAACAGGCGGTTCTGTCAAAGAGGTGCTTGAACTTGTTAAGGCACAAGGGGCTATTGTTGTCGGTGTAGGTTCTATTGTTGACCGTACAGCTGGCAAAATTGACTTTGGTGTACCATTTAAGTCCGTTATCAGCGTAGATGTTGAGTCTTGGGAACCTGAAAATTGCCCATTATGCAAAGAGGGTAAATTAGAGGTTGTTAAGCCGGGTAGCCGTAAAGTTTAATAAAACTATTGTAAAAAGTTGGTGCGATAATGGCTTCATCTTGTGAACATTCAGGACATAGAGGAAGAGTCAAAAAGAGATTTATAAGTAGCGGTTTAGATGGATTTGAACTGCACGAGGCACTCGAATTATTATTGTTTTACGCAATACCAAGGCGGGATACTAATTTGACTGCACACAAACTTATAAATGATATAGGCTCTTTTTCGGCAGTTTTTGATGCCCCGATAGATGTTCTTACCAATGCCGGTGTATCCGAAAATACGGCTATTTTGCTTAAATTATTACCCGAGATGATAAGGCTGTATATACAGGACAAGCACGATAATAACGATAAAATAGTCGATTTTTCTAATATCGGTAAACATATAGTGTATAAGTTTTTTGGTAGAAAAGACGAGTGTTGTGTTCTGTTACTTACAGATGCCAAGGGTAAAGAAATTTTTAACGGTGTTATATCCAAAGGCTCAATAAACGCAACAGATATTTCTATCCGCAAAATAGTAGATTTAGCGGTGCGTTATAATGCGAGGAATGCAGTTATTGCACACAATCACCCGAGCGGTGTAGCAGTACCATCTATTGAAGATATACAAACGACCAAATCTCTTGCAAATGTGCTTAGGGCAGTCGGTGTCAATTTAGTTGACCACTTAATTGTTGCCGATAATGACTATGTAGCGTTAAGTGAGTGTGGTGTAGATTCCGGTTTGCTCATTTCCCGTGATGAAGATTAAGTACAAATTTATATCCTTACTCAATTATGAGTAAGGATTTTTTGTATTATAATGGGCTTTGCTTATTTACTTTTATACGGATATGTGATATAATTAAACTGTAAAATTGTATTTCAAAAATATAGTGTTGAAGGGAATTTGTTATGAATATAGAATACAAAGATTTAGTTGATGATGCACAATCAGAGGATATAACACAACAAAATAACGAGGAGGAGAGGAACTATACCTTTGCCCCGTCAAATACATCTCGCTACATTTCAAGGGAACAAGCGTTTTTGTTGTGCTTTGAGAAACTTTTTGCCGAGTGTGATTTTGAAGAAATTCTTGATAAGGCCAAACTTTGCCGTGACCTTGATGTTACAGAATATGCACTTAATTTAGCAAAAGGTGTAGATGAAAATATGGCGGAGTTAGATACTTTAATTGTTCCTTTCCTTGCTGAAAAGTGGACTATTGACCGAATTTCTAAGGTGTCATTATGTTTAATTAGAATTGCTATTTACGAGATTTTGCATATTGATACAGTCCCTACAAATGTTGCTATCAACGAGGCAGTAGAATTATCCAAAAAATATTCTACCGAAAAAGACACAGCGTTTGTTAACGGTTTGCTTGGCAGTTATGCAAAGAGTTTAGAGAGTGATAAATAATATGCAATTTCTGGGTATAGATACAAGCAACTATACGACATCTGTTGCGGTTTATGATGATGATTCTAAAATAATTCAACAAAAAATGCCCCTGCCGGTCAAAAAAGGTGAGCGTGGATTAAGGCAGAGTGATGCGGTATTTCATCATACACAGCAACTGCCGATAATTATACAAAAATTATCCCAAGATATTGATATAAAACCAACTGCAATAGGCGTTTCGACAACTCCCCGACCGGTAAAGGGTTCGTATATGCCTTGTTTTACTGTCGGCTCTGGGTTTGCAAATTCTCTTGCAAATATATTAAATGTGCCACTTTATACTTTTTCACATCAAGAGGGGCATATAGTGGCTGCTCTGTATTCTGCGGATAGGCTTGATTTGCTTAGTAGTAGATTTTTGGCATTCCATATTAGCGGTGGCACAACAGAGGCACTGTTAGTTACAGGTGACGGAAACGGCAAAATAGATATACAACTTGTCGCAAATACACTTGACCTTAATGCAGGACAAGTTATTGATAGGGTCGGTGTCGAACTCGGACTTGATTTCCCTTGTGGCAAAGGGCTTGAAAAACTTGCGTTAGATTATAACGGCAAACTTAATTTTAAACCTACGCTCAAAGGCTCGGACTGCTGTTTGAGTGGTGTAGAAAATCAATGTAAAGATATGATAAATAGGGGAGTTTCCAACCAAGAAGTTTCCGCATATTGTTTGCTTGCTATCGAAAAGACACTAACCAAAATGTGCGAGGGACTTATACAAAAATACGGTGATTTGCCGATTTTGTTTGCAGGTGGTGTTATGTCTAATACTATTATCAGGAACAATTTAGAGCGTAGATTTAATGCTATTTTTGCCAAGCCGGAATTTTCTGCCGATAATGCAGCAGGTATTGCGTTATTAACCAAAATTAAATGGAGGACTCAAAATTGATGCTCCCAAAGGTTTTGACAGTTTCACAAGTGAATTTTTATGTAAAATCTCTGCTTGATGGTGACGGAACACTTTCATGTGTGTTTATGTCGGGTGAAATATCTAACTTGACCAATCATTATCGGAGCGGTCATATATATTTTTCACTCAAAGACCAAAGTTCTGCTATCAGGGCGGTTATGTTTTCGTTTAATGCCTCACGCATAAAATTTAAACCGAGCGACGGTATGAAGGTTATCGTGCATGGCAGGGTTTCGCTGTACGAGGCAACAGGTCAGTATCAACTATATGTCGAGGATATGCAACCTGACGGGGTAGGTGCGTTGGCACTTGCATTTGAACAATTAAAACGCAAGTTGCAGGAGCGTGGCTATTTTGATGTAAGCCACAAAAAGCAATTACCTAAATATCCGCAAACAGTCGCACTCATTACATCTCCGACAGGTGCAGCCATCGAGGATATGAAGAATATACTCACAAGGCGTTTTCCTGCCGTAAATATACTCATCTGTCCATCACTTGTACAGGGTGAACAGGCGGCAGCCCAACTTATCAGCACACTTAAAACAGTTGATGAAAATAAATTGGCAGATGTAATTATTATCGGTCGGGGCGGTGGCTCAGCCGAAGATTTATGGGCATTTAATGATGAAAATTTAGCCAAGGCGGTCTACGACTGTCAAACTCCGATAGTGTCCGCTGTCGGACACGAGGTTGATTTTACAATCTGTGATTTTGTTGCAGATGTGCGGGCAGCAACACCGTCAGAGGCGGCTGAGTTGGTTGTGCCGGAATATGATCAAGTTGCCGCCGAATTTGACTATAAACTTGCCAAAATAAATTCTATACTCGAAAATTCTATAAACTCTATGCAAAACTATACACAGAGTTTATGTTCACAAATTGACAACAGATATAATTTTATTATGTCTAACCTAAATACCGACAAATTAGATTTGATTTATAATAAATTAAACGCAACTATGAGTTTAGCCTTGCAAAACGATATAGCAAGAATTGATAAATTAAGTACAGCGGTTTCATCGCTTAATATTGCTAATATTTTTAAAAAAGGCTTTGCGTATATTACAAGTAACAATATTCCGGTCACTGATATTTCTATGCTTAATGTCGGCGACCAAATTGACATAACATTACAAAACGGCTCTGCAAAGGCTAAAATTACAGAGTTAAATTAAAAATTATTTAGAAAGGGGAGTTTAAATATGCCGTTTGTACATCTTCATTTGCATACAGAATATAGTTTGCTTGATGGTGCTTGCCGTATAAGTGAACTCCCTTCTTATGTTAAATCACTCGGACAAAATGCTGTTGCCATAACCGACCACGGTGTAATGTACGGTGTTATAGACTTTTACCGTGCTTGTAAAAAGGCAGGAGTCAAACCGATAATAGGCTGTGAATTATATGTAGCACCACGCACACGCTTTGATAAAGTTCACGAACTTGACAGCGAATATGCTCATCTTATCTTGCTTTGCGAAAATAATATTGGTTACCAAAATCTAATCAAACTTGTTTCTTATGCTTTTGTTGATGGCTTTTACAAAAAGCCACGAATTGATAAGGAATTACTCGAAAAATATCACGAGGGTTTAATCTGCCTGTCAGCGTGCCTTGCCGGCGAAGTCCCAAGATTACTCACAAAGGGTGATTATTTAGGGGCAAAAAAACAAGCCGAATATTATCAAAATTTGTTTGGTAAGGACAATTATTTTATCGAACTTCAAAATCACGGCATTAAGGAACAAGAGCAGATTTTGCCTCAACTTGCAAAAATTGCCGACGAAATAGGTGCAAAAACTGTTGCAACCAATGATTGTCATTATATCAAAAAAGAGGACAGTCAAGTCCAAAACATACTCATTTGCATACAAACTAACAAGACTGTAAATGACACAAACAAACTTGAATTTCAGACAAATGAATTTTATGTAAAAAGTGAAGAAG
>CAZZHP010000046.1:0-7216 GCA_964653925.1 uncultured Eubacteriales bacterium
ATGAGAATTTTGATTATAATCAAATTCTAAAAAATTCCACCTCAAAAGAGGAAAGTCCAACACAGGGATATAACGGTAAATATTACGGAAGGTCAATAATAAGAGCAGATATAGGTGAGACAGTCGCCCTTATTTCCGATAAACAATTTTTTACCCTTAATGGTGCAAAATTATGCAAAAACTTTGAGGATACAGGATATGACTTAAATAGTGAATATTTGGTAAGGGATATAACAGTAGATAACAACAGCGATGTTTATTACTTGCTGATTGACGGTACATTTAAGAGTATAGACGAATCTTTCAAGGGCGAACTTTTAAAGCCAGATATTGTTTTGCCTGAGCGATATTTTTCCTTAAATAGTAAGATTGAGATAACTACCTCTGTAACAAGTGATATAAACGGTGAGTGGGAAGTTGACTGGTCACGCTTTGATTATGATCCGGTAATTTTTGATTATGATGTTGTTAACGGCGGAGAAAGATATACAGGTAGCGAAGTGCTTAAATTTGATGTAATAGAGGGACAAGATTTTAATTTCAGGGCAGTTTACCCTATAACCAAATCGAACATAAGGGAACATTTATATGTAACTGTTACTAATATTTTAGATTCTAACGCTACCTATGATGTATATGTAATAGAGGTCGATAAAAGTATAGGAGGTTAATATGATTACATTTAAATTAGAAATTAAAAAGGTATTCAAGAGCAAGAGTTTTTGGTCGGTTATCTTTTTTGCCGGAATACTCGCAATTTTAAGTGCTGTATTTATAATAATTACATGTTCTAAATTTCAAGAAATGTATCATAACTTCGGTACCAATCCAAGTTATGCCTTTGGGGATAATGTATTTGCAAATGTGATTAGCAGGGATAAGTCGAGCGTTATCGGTGCCATGTTTTATACATTTCTCCCATTTGTTTGTGTGTTGGGCTATGGTTGGTCCTACGCAAGTGATTTAAGAAGTGGTTACATAAAGAATATAATTACACGCACAGGTAAACGGCAATATATTATATCCAAATATTTTGCAACATTTATCTCCGGCGGGTTAGTGGTGCTAATTCCAGTTGTTATAAACATAGTAGTTTTAGCTTGCTATATGCCATTTAGAATGGCAAACCCATATTGGCAACTCTATTATTCAGAGATGCCTGCGTTTCCTTTTTCAAAATTATTTTTTACAGCACCTGTATTATATTTGTTAATAAGTTTAGTTGGGCATTTTTTGATTGGCGGACTTTACGCAACTTCATCTATGGTAGTTTCGGTTTTTAATACCAACAAATATATAGTTGCATTGTTACCGTTTGTTCTATCGCTTATATATACCTATATTTGTAATAATTACCTCAATAATATGTTTAGTGCAGAATTAGACCCGACTAAGTTTTTAACAACATCAAATTCGACATATAGAGTTCTGTTTTACATTGTCTTAATTTATATAGTATACTTCGCAATTACCTTGATACCAATATTTTATAAAGGAATGAAGAAAGATGTTTTTTAAAATTTTTAGATATGATTTTAAAAATGCTATTATAAAGAAGTACAAGAATTATATTTTTAGTTTGGTTTTATTTTCTGCATTCATCAGTGATTTCTTTTTGAAAATAAAAATATCAAATATTCTTCCACAAGATGCAACAGTAACAGAGTTATTTTTCTTTTTGTTTAATGGTATGAAAGAATATGTACCTACAAGTTATGATCCTTTTAAATTTCCTATAATGTGGATGTTAATTTATGTATTGATTTTTTTCTTTACTTTATATTATCCGTATAACGATATTATGGGTTACGGGAAAAATGTACTTATTGCAAGCACATCGAGGAGGACTTGGTGGTTATCAAAGTGCCTGACAACATTTTGTATGGTTATAGTCTACTATTTGACTGCGGTAATCAGCACACTTATTTTTGCTGTTGCTTATGGTTTAAGGTTTGACCTTGATGTAAGTTTAAAAGTATTTGAGAGCATAACTAAGTTAACTGTAATGTGGGACTTCAACCCGACTTCTTCTATGTTTAAATTTATAGTTACAATATTTGTATTACCGTTGCTTTCGGCACTTGCATTGTGTTTTTTGCAAATGTTACTAACTTTGTTAATCAGACCATTTGCAAGTCTGATTATTGTTACCAGTGTAATTATGGTTTCGGCTTACTATGTAAGTCCGGTTGCGATAGGCAACTATGCTATGTCACAACGAAGCACTTGCTTTATCCCTGACGGAGTTTCGCCAACAGTCGGACTTATTGTGATGATTGCAGTCGCAGTTATTTCTATAATAGTAAGTACAATTTTGTTTGAGAATTATGAGATTATAAATAAGGAGTGAGGTATTAAGATGACAAATATAAAAATTGATAACCTTGTAAAGGTTATCAAAGGGAACACAGTTATAGATGGCATTAGTTTACAAATGCAATCGCCTAAGATAGTAGGGTTTAAGGGCATAAACGGCTCAGGTAAGACTATGTTGATGCGACTTATTTGCGGACTTATTAAGCCGACAGAAGGCACAATTTCTATCAATGACAAAGTACTGCATAGCGACCTTTCGTTCCCCGAGAGCATTGGTATTTTAATAGAGAACCCTGCTTTTTTAGATGGATATTCCGGTTTTAATAATCTAAAAATGCTTGCATCTATCAAGAATAAAGTAACAGATGAGCAGATTAGGGATATGATATCTGCGGTAGGTCTTAACCCTGATGACAAAAAGCATTACAAAAAATACTCCCTTGGTATGAAACAAAGACTTGGTATTGCCTGTGCCTTGATGGAGAGTCCGGATATTATCATTCTTGACGAACCGACAAATGCACTTGATAGCAACGGCATACAAATGGTGAAAAATCTTATTAAACAAAAGCGTGATGAGGGTGCGTTAGTAATAATTTCTTGCCATGATTTAGACATTTTAAAGGAATTAAGCGAAGAAATATATGTACTCGAAGTCGGTAAAGTTGTTGACCATTTTGAAGTATTGGAGGAGTAAATATGAGCAAAAAGAAAATTTATTCTTTTACCATTATCGCTATTATAATGATTGCTATACTTACACGCATTGTTTATGTAAATGTAAATTCTGCAAAGATATCGGTAGAGCATTATCAAATGGGCGAAACGGTTGACTTTACAGATGACTTTTATTATAAAAAGACAGAAAATTTTAAGGGTTACCAAATAAATGTTAAGAGTGCTACGCTGATGACTGCTCAGGAATTTATAGAAAAACATAATTTAGATGAAAGCACAATGCTTTTTCCGGATATTCCGTTGCATAATTATGTTATAGACTTAGAGGCTGATTTTACAAATACATTATCGGATAACAGCGGTATATATCTTATAAATTTAACTTTATATACCGAAGATTCGATGTGTAGCGTTGATGATAACTTGTGGTCTATGATTCGCCCAGAACAGATGGGTCAGGCAGCCTTTTCCGTTAAATGTGGAACAACAAAAACAATAAATATACCTTACTGTTACAACGGGACCACCTCTATACCTTTTTTTGATGAATATAATTTTTTCAAGAATGCCGAGTATAGACTTTGCTTATCGCAATTTCCAACAGAAAGATATATTGACATAACAGTTACAGAAGACAAATAATCAAGGTAGAAGATGTAAGTATTTGCATCTTCTACCCAAACAGAAGGAAGAAAGTATGAAGAAGAATTTATTTATATTATATTTTATAATTAATGTTATTGTATAAAGAAAGGAATGATTTTACTATGGTTTTCAAAAAAAGGGTAGTTACTGTTTTATCTACAATTATTTTAATGTTAATATTATCAATTATTTGCTCGGCATGTTATCCAACAGGCGAAAGGGAGAGTTTAAACAATAACATATTAGGCAATACGGTTGAGCTTAAGCGGGAACTTATTCCAAGTAATTACTACGATAATCATAACCCAGATAAAGTTAACGAAAATATCTCTATATGTTGTAGTGAAAGAAAATTATATATTCCTGATGAAATAAATTTCTGTAAAATAACTACAAAGAAAAATACTTGTAATGAACCGGAGAAAATAAAAGATATTTTCCTAAATGGTCAAATTGATTTGGAAACCGCAGAGGCAGATAACGGTACAACATATTACTATACTTCAGACAACGGTGCAAATGTTACAATAACAGGTGACAGTATTTGTTATATTGCAGAAAATACACCGTATGCGTATAATTATAGGACATTGTTCGCAGGTGATAATACAACTTGTCACCCAAATCTTGATATGTTCTATCGCAGCACAGAAATTGAAGGTATAGATAAAAATTATGCAATTAACCTCGCTTGTGAGAAACTTGACGCTATAGGGATTGATTATTACAGTAAACCTAAGGTAATTTGTCTTGATGCCGAGGGAGTTGCCACAGCACTTGAATATTTTGATAAAATATACGGTGTTGCTAAACCATTAGAAGGGCGTAAGGATATACATGACTTTTCAAAGGAAGATGAGGCATATTTAATCATATTTAATCATAGTTTTGAGGATATGCCTATATCATACGAAATGTATTATAATAATGATTTTTCATTTGAGGCGTGCTATGCCTACGCAGTTGTAAACAAAAACGGTTTAGTATACCTTGATAGCAGTCTCGGATATACTCCTACCAAGACAGAAAAGCTTACTAAATTATATAACATTGATGTAATATATAATGTACTAAAAAACAAATATGGCAATGGTATGATGAAGCGTAATTATCTCCTCGAAGAAATACACTTAGAATATATTTGTATAAATGAAAAACCGGAAATGATAGATGGTATTATTTTTGAACCATACTATATATGTTATTTTACGACGAACCAAGATAAAATGAGTGGCGAAAGTACAGATGATAGACTATATTATGTAGTATATATGATTAATGCCCTTACGGGTGAGGTGCTTGACACTTCCCACAGTGGCGATTTGGTGTAAATTATGAGAAAGAATTTATTTTTAGCATATATCAGAGATTTGCTTACAAACCCAAGTATGTATTTTAGTATTATAATTGTTGCGGGCTTGTTGATATTCTCGTGCAATTGGGAAATTTCTATAGCAAATTGGAATTCGGGCATAGCACTATTTATTAATCATGGATTTATCAAGATGGTTTGTTATATCGTAGCGTGTTTTCCGTTGATAGGTAGTTTTTGTGATGAATACAAAAATCAATACATTAGGTCAATAGTAACAAGGTTATGCGTCAAGAAATATACATTTTCAAAATATTGGGCATGCTTTATATCAGCATTTTTGGTATTATTTATCGGAATATTTCTGGGTATGACTGTTATGGGTATTGTAAATGGAGTACCAATTAAACACCCAACGGAAGACTCTGGATCAATAATTTCATTTGTTGAACTTGAACAGACAGGTATCCCGATACTCATGTTCATTGTAAGGTTACTTATATATTCACTTTTTGGTGCATTTTATGCTTGTATAGGCCTTACAATATCTGTACTAATTCCAAACAAATTTTTAACATTTACTGTACCCTTTGTAATTAGCTTTGTATTAGAAGAAATAGGCTGGTATGTAAAAGATTTAATGCCTAGATGCTTCAACCTATTCCACTTAGATGCAGGTGAGAAGATTTTCTTAGAACAAAATGTTATTATTAATATAGTTTATAGTGTTGCTTTTTCAATTTTTATAAGTTATTTGGTGTACATAATATTTAATAAGCTTGTAGAAAAGAGGGTTAGTTGTGAACTTAATTAGGAATGTAATTTTAATTGCAAATCAAAATATACGCAAATGGTCAACTAATTACAAGGTTTGGTTTGTCGCAATATATATAATTATTGTTAATATATATATATGCCAAAATTTAACAACGGCTTGTTTAGACACAAATATGAAGATTAGCCAGTGGATATTACCCCACTTGCTTTCATCTTATTTAATAGCATTAATATGGCTCTTGGTTCCGTTGGTAGTGCTTTTTTGTGATGCTCCATTCCTTGATGATACCCAACCGTATATACTTATCCGTAGCAACAGAAAGGTCTGGGCTATGGGACAGGTACTGTATATAGTCATAGCATCTTTTTTGTATGCAATTTATATGTTTATAGCAAGTGTAATAGCAAATATAGCCAATATAACTTTTACATTAGGTTGGGGTGAATTTATCGACAACACACTTGCAAATTCATGGTTATCTAAAAACATTAACGGTTATTTCTTCATAGATGATTTTATCTTTAAGCATTTTGAAGGTTATCAAGCAACTTGGTTCTCGATTATGTACCTTTGGTTGGGGGCAATTTTTGTGGGTTTAACAATGTTTTTGGTTAACAGCATAACTAACTCAAAGATTTTTGGTGTAGCAGTAGCCGGCGTTGAGGTAGTACTTGTAAATTTAGCTTATTATGATATGCTTTTTATGAGGTATGTACCGTTGGCATGGGTAAATTTGGCTAATGTCGCTGTAACCAACAATGACGAATATTGCCCAAGTTTTACATATACAATGATAGCTTACGCAGTAATTTTTATAGTCCTGTTAACAGCAATATTCATACACAACCGCAAGAGGACAATCGAAGTCTTACCACCGGTTTAATAATGGAGGGTTCAAAAATGTCAAAAAATGTAATTAAAGTAGAAAATGTTGTCAAAAAATTCAAAGATGCCACAGTGCTTAAAAACATCAGTGTTGAGTTTGAGGAGGGCAAAATTCACGGACTTATCGGTAGAAACGGTAGTGGCAAAACAGTACTGATGAAGTGTATCTGCGGACTTGTACCTGTTACAAGCGGACAGATTACAGTCGAGGACAAGATAATAGGCAAGGACACCGACATACCTGATAGTATAGGTATGATAATAGAAGCCCCTGGGTTTCTGCCGAACTATTCAGCGTTCAAGAACCTCAAATTCTTAGCGTCAATTCGCAATACAATAAGTAATGATGATATAAAGGACGCTATCCGTACAGTCGGACTTGACCCAGATAGCAAGAAAAAAGTCGGCAAATTCTCGCTCGGTATGCGACAGAGACTCGGCTTAGCACAAGCATTTATGGAGAACCCGAATATACTTATCCTTGATGAGCCTATGAACGGACTTGATAATAAGGGTGTCGATGAGATAAGGCAAATATTACTCGACCTCAAAGGTCAGGGCAAAACAATAATAATTGCAAGTCATAGCCGAGAGGACATCGA
>CAZZHP010000047.1:0-7085 GCA_964653925.1 uncultured Eubacteriales bacterium
CATTGACAAACCCATCACTTGATATTGTTGATATAGAATTATTTGCTGATGTTGCACACCAAAACGGTGTACCGCTTATCATTGACAACACCTTTGCAACTCCTATAAACTGCCGTCCTATCGAGTGGGGAGCGGATATTGTAATTCACTCTACATCTAAATATATGGACGGACACGCAGTTGCACTTGGCGGTGTTATTGTAGATAGTGGCAATTTTGACTGGGATAATGGCAAATTTGAAATGCTTACAACTCCTGACGAAACTTATCACGGTGTAGTTTATACCGAGAAGTTCGGCAAAGGTGCATATATCACAAAGGCAAGGGTTCACCTTATGCGTGATATGGGTGCTCAGGCATCGCCTCAAAACGCCTTTTTGCTTAATCTTGGGTTGGAGACTCTGCCTTTGAGAGTAAAGCGTCATTGTCAAAATGCCAAAAAACTTGCGGAATTCCTGTATAACAACGATAAAATCGAATGGGTAAACTATCCTGATTTACCTAACAATAAATATCACAACCTCGCCAAGAAATACTTGCCAAACGGCAGTTCGGGTGTTATATCATTTGGTGTTAAGGGTGGCAAGCAAAAGGCCGCTGAACTTATGGGTCACCTAAAAATTGCCGGAATTGTTATCCATGTTGCTGACTGTCGTACCTGCGTGTTGCACCCTGCAACAACAACTCACAGACAAATGACCGATGAACAACTTATAGAGGCAGGTATATTGCCAAATATGATTAGGCTCTCGGTTGGTCTTGAAAATATTGATGACATTATCGAAGATTTTGCACAAGCAATAGATAAGATTTAATTTTAAGGGGTTTAATATGCCGAATTTTGTATCTGCTATAATTGCTGCTGCCGGTAGTTCGACCCGTATGGGGTTAGGGTTTAGCAAGCAATTTATTATGCTTGACAACAAACCTGTTATTGCCCATACCCTATCTGCGTTTGAAAACAGCTACTTAATTAACGAGATAATTGTTGTTTGCCGTACCGATGATATAGCGGAAATATTTAATATTGTAAAAAAATATAATATTACTAAATTTAAAGATTGTGTTGTTGGCGGAAATTCAAGGGCGGAAAGTGTCAAAAATGCAATATCCCACCTTGACAGTAAATGTGAATATATCGCTATACATGATGGTGCAAGGCCACTTGTTACAAGTAACGAAATTCAGGATACAGTTAACGGAGCGTTTAAGTATAATGCCTGTGCTATCGGTGTGCCTGTTACTGACACTATAAAGGTTATTACTGATGACAACTTGATAATTGATACACCACAACGCAGTACACTATTTGCGGTGCAAACTCCACAGGTATTTGAGAAAGGTTTGTACCTGAAAGCCCTTAAAAATGCCGAAAATATCGGGGCTAATATTACAGATGATTGCTCGCTTGTCGAGGCTTACGGCTCAAAAGTTTATGTTATTAACGGTAATTACACGAACATTAAACTGACAACTCAGGCGGATATTATTTATGCAGAAGCTATTTTAAAAGAAAGAGGCTGAATTATGCGTATTGGACACGGTTATGATGTACATAAACTTGTAACGGACAGGAAGTTAATCTTGGGCGGAGTTGATATTCCTTATAATAAAGGTCTGCTTGGTCATAGTGATGCCGATGTGCTTGTACACGCAATTATGGACTCGCTTATCGGAGCATTAGCACTTGGGGATATCGGCAAGTTATTCCCCGACAATGACATTACATATAAGGGTGCGGACAGTATATTGCTCCTCAAACAAGTTGTAAAGTTAATTGATGATAAAGGCTATAAGATAGTTAATATTGACTCTACCGTACTTGCACAAATGCCTAAGCTTGCACCGTATATTGTTAATATGCGTGAGAATATCGCCTCAGCTTGCAATATTGACATTGACTGTGTTAGTGTTAAGGCTACTACCGAGGAGGGTTTGGGCTTTACGGGGAGCGGTGATGGGGTATCTGCCCACTCTGTTTGCTTGCTCGAATTAAAATAATCAATTAAATTATAGATTATAATAATTATGATTGATATATAATCAAATTTTACGGAGGTAATTGTTTTGGATTATTCAGAACAAATAAATAAACGGCGAACTTTTGCGATTATATCGCACCCTGACGCAGGTAAAACAACACTTACCGAAAAATTACTATTATACGGCGGAGCAATCAACACTGCCGGTATGGTTAAGGGTAAGAAGAACTCCAAACACGCTGTGTCAGACTGGATGGAGATAGAAAAGCAAAGGGGTATATCGGTAACATCTTCTGTTATGCAATTTAGATACAATGGTTATTGCATAAATATTTTGGATACACCTGGACACCAAGACTTCTCGGAGGATACTTATCGTACACTTATGGCGGCTGACTCTGCTGTAATGGTTATTGACGCTGCAAAGGGTGTTGAAAATCAGACAAAAAAGTTATTCAAAGTATGCCTTTTAAGACACATACCTATCATTACATTTATTAATAAAATGGATAGAGAAGCAAGAAACCCGTTTGAATTGCTTGAAGATATTGAAAATGTGCTTGGCATACACACTTGCCCTATTAATTGGCCTATCGGGTCAGGTAAGGACTTTAAGGGTGTTTTTGACAGAAAGACCGAGAAAGTTATTGCCTTTACTGCTAATAACGGACAAAAGGAAGTTGAAAAAGAAATATTTGATATAAATGACGAGTCGCTTGAACAGGAACTTGGCAGTTATCAATACCAAAACTTTAAAGATGACATTGAATTGCTTGACGGTGCGGGTGATGAATTTGACATTGATGAAGTCCGTGCAGGTCGGCTTACGCCTGTATTCTTTGGCTCTGCATTGACTAATTTTGGCGTTGAACCGTTCCTTGAAGAATTTTTGAAAATTACAACAGCACCTCTTAGCAGAGAGACAGAGAACGGGACTGTCAATATAAATGATGACTTTTCTGCCTTTGTATTTAAAATTCAGGCTAATATGAACAAGGCACACCGTGACAGAATTGCATTTATGCGAATTTGCTCGGGTAAATTTGACAAAGATATGGAAGTTTACCATGTTCAAGGCGAGAAAAAAATGCGACTCTCCCAACCGCAACAAATTATGGCACAGGAAAGAGAGATTGTGTCAGAGGCCTATGCAGGCGATATTATAGGCATATTTGACCCTGGTATATTCTCTATTGGCGACACTGTTTGTTCCCCTAACAAAAAGGTTAAATTTAAGGGAATACCTACCTTTGCACCTGAACACTTTATGCTTGTAAGGCAAAAGGACACAATGAAGCGTAAACAGTTTGTAAAGGGTGTTACGCAAATTGCACAAGAGGGCGCTATACAAATCTTCCACGAAATTAACTCAGGTATGGAGGAAGTTATAGTCGGTGTAGTTGGTGCGTTGCAATTTGAAGTACTTAAATATCGGCTTGAAAATGAATACAATGTTGATATAATTATGGAGGGTTTGCCGTTTCAGTTTATACGCTGGATAGTTGACCAATCTATCGAAACAAAGACTCTTGACCTTGCGTCTGATACCAAAGTAATTACTGATATGCGTGGCAAAAAATTACTGTTGTTTACAAGTTATTGGAGTATTGACTGGGCATTGGACCATAATAAAGGACTTGAATTAGCAGAATTTAGCAACGATTAATTTGCTTAAAAATATAGCAAAAGTTGAGATTTATAATTCTTAACTTTTGCTTTTATCTTTTTCATAACAGTACAAAGGGAACGCTCTGAATGAACAAAGCGTTCCTTTTGAAATATCTGCTAATTTATTTTTAGAAACCAAATCGGTTAAGTAAATCTTCTAAAAGACTGTTTGAATCGTTACCATATTGGCTATAATTATCATTTTGTTGGCTATCAAATTGATTGTTAAAGTTATTTGTGTTGTTGTCATCAAGCTGACCTTCCGGCACATCCTCCTGTAACACTACCGAAAGTGTACCTGTCCTGCCGTTTCTGGCTACTTTGATTTCCATTGTATCGCCAACCGAAACCGTATCCATAAATTCTACAACCTGTTCAGCAGAACCTATCTCTTGACCATTGATAGATATAATTCTGTCGCCACTTTGCAGACCGGCAGCTGATGCGTTCGAGTTAAGTTCTACGCTTGAAATATAACAGCCAAGTTCACTTACACCATACATCATAGCCATTTGTTGTGATGTAACATCTACCAAGCTTACTCCCAAACTTACTCTGCCACGAACATAGCCATATTGCATAAGGTCATCAAGAACATCAAGTACATCATTGATAGGAATAGCAAAACCAAGCCCCTCTACCTCGCTACCTGATGACTTAGCAACAACTACACCGATAAGTTCACCCTTGCCGTTAAACATTCCGCCACCTGAGTTACCTGGGTTAATAGCAGCGTCTGTCTGCAAAAGTCGCATTGTCTTGCCATCAATAGTTACATCTCTATCTAACGCACTGATTATGCCAACTGTTACAGTACCGCCTAATTGGCCAAGCGGATTACCTATAATTACTGCCTTGTCCCCTATACCGATAGTTGATGAATCACCAAATACAGCAACTGTTAATTCTTCTTCATCTGGTTCTATCTTAATTATAGCAACATCAAATTCAGAGTCGGTACCGATGAGTTCTGCCTCGTAACTATTACCGTTACGAAGTGTTACAGTAATCTTGGTTGCACCATCTATAACATGATTGTTTGTGACAATGTAGCCGTCTTGCGATATAATTACACCACTACCGGCACCTGAGGTAATATATTGTTGATAAAATGACGATGTTTGCACAACCTCTGTTACAATCTCGACTACGCTATCGGCGGTCATATCAGCAATAGTTGATGTGCTATAATCGGTTGATACCGCTGTATTTTCAACATTTGCCGAGTCTACCTTATTTATTGTAAGTCCTGCTGTGTTAGACTTTTTGGACATATTGTTTGCTATAACTCCACCACACAAACCGAAAAACATTGAAAAAATCATTGTAGAGACAAGCAATATTGTAAGAGAGGCTCTGCTGATTTTGAGCGGTTCTTTTTTCTTTTTAACCTTCTTGTTAAGTTCCTCTGTGTTAGACTGTGTGTATGACCTTGCTTGCGGGTCTTGGTTATAATAGTCTGTGCCATAGGTATTGTATCGTGGTGTAGTGTTCTGGTATTGTTGACCGTACTGTTGGTCATACTGTTGCCATTGAGCATACTGTTGCTCCTGACTTGTATGGGTATCGGTCTGGCCGTATTGTGTATTGCTTTGACCCACATCATACGAAGTTTGAACATCATCAGACTTAACCTCTGCTACCTGTTCGCCACCTACTGAATTATCCACAGGGTTTGAATTTGTATTCTCTTCCTCTGGGATATTGTTATAATTCATAAATTCGTTATCCATTTAAATCTCCTCCTAAATACTTATCATTTTTATACCTCGATTTGGAATTCCCTTGGTATGTATGTATGATAACATATATATGTGAAAATAAGGTGAACAAAATCTGAAAATAAATTGATATTATTGGGAATATATAATTCATTATACAACAAATTTATAAATTAGTAAAGTAAAATATTTACAGTCAGTACAGATATAATTACAGCAACAAGGTCAGCGAACAAGGCACAAGGTAAGGTATGCTTTGTTTTGCTAATACCTACACTTGAAAAATACACTGTTATTGCATAGAATGTTGTTTCTGTCGAGCCAGCCATAACAGAGGTAATCTGACCGATTATGCTGTCTGGGGAATATGTTTCAAATATATTTTTGAGTAATGCTGTACTTGCACTCCCAGAGATAGGTTTAAAAATTGCCATAGGGATAATCTCCTTGGGTATTCCGATATAATTGCAAAACGGTGCTAAAAAGGCACAGAACGCATCTAACACACCGCTTGACCGTAACATATCAACTGCCACAACAAGCCCAACAAGAGTTGGTATGAGCGAGATACAGGTATTGACACCGCCCTTAGCACCTGTTAAAAAACAGTCAAATATATTAACTCTCTTAGCAAAGCCAAATATTATTATTGCAAATATAATTATTATAACCACATTGTGCAAGGATAACTCCCCTTTATCTTGTATTTAAAATTTTGTTATCCTTATCCTTATAATTCCACAAAGTAACTAAAATTATCCCCACCAAAAGTGATATTATACTTGTTATCCAAATACACGGCATAACCTCGTAAGGTGCATTACTCGAATAATTCATTCTTAGGGTAAGCAGAGTAGTCGGGATAATCTGTATAGAAGATGTGTTCATAACAATAAACAAAATCATTGACGGAGTTGCAGTTAACTTATTATTTGCTTTGTTTTGTTTTTTCATCTCTTGCATAGCACTTAGACCAAATGGTGTGGCTGCGTTGCCAAGTCCTAACAAGTTGGCACTTATATTCATACAGATATAATGAAATGCCTTTGAATTTGGGCTAATATCCCTGAATAATCGCCTTAATACAGGTGAAAATATTTTGGCAATTATATTTGTTATACCGCTCTTTTCGGCTATCTCCATAATTCCTGTCCAAAAGCAAATCATACCCGCCATAGATATTACTAAATTTACCGCACTTTCGGCACTGTTAAACAATGATGCCGTAACATCTTGTGATGTACCGGCAAAAAAAGAGTAAACGATACTAATAACTATCATTATACCCCAGATATAATTTAGCATAAAATCACCTCTATTTTTATTTTATTGTTAAAATTGTATGAAATTTTTATTATTTCTAAAATTTTTTTACATTTTTAGCGTTATAATCATTGACATTTTAGTCATAGTTTGGTAAAATATAACTACTAAATGATTTATTAGGGGGTGTTTGTATGAAACCGACAGGTGCTATCGTGTCAATAGATGAAATGGGCAGGATACTTATTCCTAAGCCAATCCGTAAAATGTATGATATGCAGTTTGGCGATAAGTTCGAAATCTTCGCCGAAAAGGATAGTTTAGTTATGAAGAAGTATATGCAAGGCTGCACATTTTGTGGTAGTTATGACGATGTCATAGAGTACAAGGACAAAAATATTTGTGTAACTTGTGCCAAAGACCTATTTAGCCTTGCAGAGCAAGAAACAGA
>CAZZHP010000048.1:0-6945 GCA_964653925.1 uncultured Eubacteriales bacterium
TATCATATATATCAAATAATGTCAAATAATTTGTAAAATATATTTAATTTTTGTAGAATGTGCCGATTTAATTATTTTATAATTATCAGGTCTTTTGTAATGTGGGCAAGGTTTTCGTAACCTTGTTTGGTAACGCAAACTGTGTCCTCAATCCTGACACCGAACTTTTTTGGCAAATATATGCCAGGTTCGACTGTAACAACCATACCAGATTTGAGGATATCCTTTGACTTTGTTGATAGGTTTGGATACTCGTGAATTTGCAAACCGACACCGTGACCTGTCGAATGTCCGAACTGCTCACCGTAACCCGCATCAGTTATTATGCTTCTTGCAACATTGTCAACAGCAAGACCCGAAACACCCTCCTTAATAAAATCGAGTGCCTGTTGCTGTGCGTCTTTAACAATCTGATAAATTTGCCTTTTTTCATCATCTGCATAGGCGACTGCCACTGTTCTGGTCATATCGCTGTGATAGCCCTCGTAAACTGCACCTATGTCAAAGGTGACAAAGTCGCCCGCCTGTATCCTGTAATCGGTAGGTACTCCGTGCGGTCGGGAGGTATTCTCGCCTGCGATAGTTATTAAGTCAAATGCTGTACGCTCAGCTCCGTTCTGCTTCATAAGGTGTTCAAGTTCGACTGCGAGGCTACGCTCTGTTACTCCTGCTTTGAGATAGTTCAAAAGTTCGGTGTAGGCCTTCTCGGCAATAAGTTGAGCCTTACGCAAGCGGTCAAGTTCAAAACTATCTTTGATAATTCTGATTGCCTTTATTTTTTCAAACAATGCAAGCGAAGTGTCAAAACTTGCATTAACAATGCCGTCTTTGTAATATATATAAGTCCTTAAATCAAGGCTGTCAGATTCGAGCAAGATATTGCCTATATTATGCGATTTAACAAGTTCCTTTAATTTTTCTAAACGGTTATGGCAGAGTATAACATCGCAGGAGGTTACCTGCTCCTGTGCAGACTCAATATATCTAAAATCTACAAGCAGACAAGCATAATCGTTTGACACAAACATTATGCCCTCACTTGACGGGAAACCTGTAAAATAATGTATGTTTATATCCGATGTTATAAAAGCACACTCGCCCTTGCCAATACCGCCCATAAGGTTTGCAAGCCTAGTATGGAATATCTGTTGCATAAGTTCACCACCCCTGACAAAATTTATGTTTTAAAAATATTATCAAACTAAATTCTTGACAGCCTCTAAGGCTAACATATAACTGTCCTTGCCGAAGCCTGCAATTTGTCCGACACAAACAGGGGCAATAACCGAGTTATGCCTGAACTCCTCCCTTGCATGAATATTTGACATGTGTACCTCAATGCAAGGTAATTTGACAGAGGCAATAGCATCACGCAACGCATAACTGTAATGGGTCAATGCACCTGCATTGATAATTATACCATCAACTTGGGTGTAAAGTTCCTGTATTTTGTCGATTAACGCACCCTCCCAATTAGATTGAAAAAGTACACAACTTAAATTTAACTTTTTGGCATAATCACAAATATCCTTTGCAATAGTTGCGGCGTTCTCTTTGCCATAGATTGATGTCTCCCTAATGCCTGTCATATTAAGGTTTGGTCCAAGTAATACTAAAATCTTCTTCATACTATCACCTACATAATTTTTGATAAAAAACAAACAAGTGGACAGATTTTGCTGTCCACTCTTTTAAATTTTGATTATTTGAATTTGCGTTTACGAGCAGCTTCTGATTTCTTCTTACGCTTTACAGAAGGTTTCTCATAAGCTTCTCTTTTACGAACTTCAGCTATAACACCAGCTCTTGCACATTGCTTTTTAAATCTTCTTAAAGCACTTTCAAGAGATTCGTTATCTTTAACTCTGATTTCAGCCATCTATCTTCCCTCCCATCAGCCAATAGGCAGAGGTTATTGCACATAATTGCTAATAAAATTATAACTAATTATTAGTCTTTTGTCAATAGTATTTTAAATAAATAGTTAAAATTTATCAAAAAATATACAATTATTTTATAACAATATTAATAAGTTTGCCTTTTACATAGATTTCTTTGACAATATTCTTGCCATCGAGGAGGTTTTTGACCTGTTCGTTTTGCTTTGCCATTGTTATTGCGGTAGTGTTATCAGCATCAACAGGGAGCATAATTTTCGCCTTAATCTTGCCGTTAATCTGAACAACTACACAGGCTGTATCATCAACACATTTGCTCTCATCATAAATTGGCCAAGCCTGCTCTGCCAAAATTTTGCCACCTTCAATTAAGCCACAAACTGCACAAACTTCCTCAGTGATATGCGGTGCAAACGGATTTAGCAAGGTTGCGAATATGAGCAATTCTTTCTTGTTAATTGAGCCAAAGGCGGTTACATCATTCATAAGACTCATAAGAGAAGCAATAGCAGTATTGAACTTGATGTTCTCTATATCATCATCAACTTTTTTAATTGTTTTATGGAAGGCTTTTTCAAGTTCCGGTCTAATCTGGTCGCCGTCAACAAGGATATTTTGTAAATTCCAGAAGCGGTCAACAAATCTACGGCAACCCTTAATGCCCTGTGGGTTCCAAGGGGCAGACTTTTCAAAGTCGCCTATGAACATCTCGTAAAGTCGCATTGTATCAGCACCAAATTCCTCTACAATTTCATCAGGATTTACAACATTACCACGGGATTTACTCATCTTCTCGCCGTTTTCGCCCAAAATCATACCGTGGCTTGTACGCTTTGCGTAAGGTTCTTTGGTCGGCACAACACCTATATCATAGAGGAACTTATGCCAAAAACGGCTATAAAGCAAGTGAAGTGTCGTATGCTCCATACCACCGTTATACCAATCAACATTGTGCCAATATTTGAGTGCCTCAGGGCTTGCAAGAGCCTTGTCATTGTGCGGATCCATATATCTTAAATAATACCAAGAGGAACCTGCCCACTGTGGCATAGTGTCGGTTTCTCTGTGAGCCTTGCCGCCGCATTTAGGGCAGGTAGTCTCTACCCAATCTGTAATATTCGCAAGCGGAGATTCGCCGTTCTCGGTCGGTTCGTAGGAATCAACCATAGGTAAGGTAAGCGGTAAATCGCTCTCTTTAAGCGGAACATAGCCACATTTATCGCAGTGTACTATCGGAATAGGTTCGCCCCAATATCTTTGGCGTGAGAATACCCAATCACGCAGTTTAAAGTTAATCTTCTCTGTACCTAAATTATTCTCTATAAGCCAAGCGGTAATTTTCTCTTTGGCTTGTTCAACAGCAAGTCCGTCAAGCATACCCGAATTAACCATAATGCCTGTGTAACAATCTGTAAATGCCTCTTTGTTGACATCTTCGCCACCTTTAACAACCTCAATTATAGGCAAATTAAATGCTTTTGCAAATTCCCAATCTCGAGTATCGTGGGCAGGAACAGCCATAATTGCTCCTGTGCCGTAAGAGATAAGTACATAATCGGATATAAAAATAGGAATTTGTGTGTTGTTTACAGGGTTAATAGCCAAAACACCGTCAAGTTTAACACCTGTCTTATCTTTGGCAACTTCGGTACGCTCAAAGTCAGATTTCTTTGAGGCTACCTCTTGGTATGCCCTAACTTCGTCCATATTAGAGATTTTGTCAGCCCATTTTTCGAGTATAGGGTGTTCAGGGGACATAACCATATATGTAGCACCAAAGAGTGTATCAGGACGGGTTGTAAATATCTTTAACTTGTCACCGGCAGTTGTATTAAACTCAACCTCCGCACCCTTGCTGCGGCCAATCCAGTTAATCTGTTGAGCCTTAACTCGCTCCGGAAAATCAACTAAGTCAAGGTCATCTATAAGTCTATCCGCATAAGCGGTAATTTTGAGCATCCATTGGGACTTGGTCTTTCTGACTACTTCGCTACCACAACGCTCACAGACACCGCCGACAACCTCCTCGTTGGCTAATACACATTTGCAAGATGTACACCAGTTTACTGCCATCTCTTTTTTATATGCTAAACCTTTTTCGTAAAGTTTGAGGAATATCCATTGTGTCCACTTATAATAATCAGGGTCGGTTGTGTTAATCTCTCTGCTCCAATCAAAAGAAATACCGAGTGATTGAATTTGCTTTTTGAACCTTGCAACATTTTGCTTGGTAACAATCTCTGGGTGAATGTGGTTTTTGATAGCATAATTCTCGGTTGGGAGTCCAAAAGCGTCCCAACCAATAGGATAAAGCACATTGTATCCTTGTAATCTGCGTTTGCGGGCAACTGTATCAAGTGCAGTATAAGGGCGTGGGTGTCCTACATGAAGTCCCTGTCCTGATGGATAAGGGAACTCGATAAGTCCATAGAACTTTGGCTTATCTGATGTTTCATCAGCATGAAAAACACCTTTTTCTTCCCAAATTTTCTGCCATTTGGCTTCGACATTTTGATGTTCGTATTTCATTATGAATGCCTCCTGTAAGGTTTAGTTTTCTGTTACAATTTTAGAAATATCTATTTCTTTGCCGTCCTGCCAGAGCCGTTCAAGGTTATAATAATTCCTTGCCTCCTCTGAGAAAATATGGACAATAATATCAACATAGTCCATCAATATCCAAGTATTTGAGCGATGTCCCTCAATATGGCTTACGGAAATACCCTTTTCATCAAGTTTATATTCAACCTCGTCAGCCATAGCCTTAACCTTTGTACCGCTTTGACCTGATGCGATAATCATATAGTCACAGAGCGAGGAACACTCGGTAATCTCGAATAATTTAATATCATCAGCCTTTTTGGAGTCAAGAACTTTTACAATTTCTAATGCTTGTTCATAAGTTGTCATAGGGCTTTATCCTTTCTATATCATTAAAATTATATTATCTACAATTACAAATTTTTGCATATTATTTGGTTATACAAATTAACTACATTAGGGTGTATAGTAGCCCGCCGTTTAGCAAGTTCGGATATGGTAAAACTTGTTGTGATAATTATAGCCTTGTCCAAGTCCTGCCTTGCGACCTGTCTAAGTTCCCCGACACCTTCAAATTTACGCTCGGCACTTGTAAAGTCCGCCATATAAATGACTTTTTCGAGTACTGACATATTAGCCCTACCTGTTGTGTGGTATCGGATAGCATTTAGAATATCTGTATCTGTTATACCGAGTACGCTCTCAGCGTAAGCACAACCTGATATTGCGTGCAACAGATTTTTGTTGACAAGTTCTATATTATCTAAAATTATACCACTTTCGCCTATAATTTGCAACTGATATTCAGGAGAAAATTCCTTTGTTGCATCGTGTATCATACCTGCAAGTTTTGCCTTGTCTACATCTGCACCGTAGATTTCCGCCAAAATGCCTGCCTCGTGCGACACATTAACACTATGGTTAAAGCGATACTCACCCATATTATTTTTTATAATCTCTTTGTATTTATCTAAATTCATTATCTTCACCATTTAATCAAATATTCACCTGTACAAATTATTTTGGCCTATATATTCCAAGACATTTGCAGGCAAAAAATCAGAAACATCTGCACCGCTTTTGATACTATCCCTAATAAAAGTCGATGATAACTCCATTATAGCATCAGCAAGCACTATGCTCTCTGCTCCAAATTTTTGCAAAAATTTGGAATGATTGGATAAATTTTTATAATCGGTTTTATCCCGTGGTGCTACAACCAAAGTTGCAATTTTAAAAATTTTGTCCGGTCTGTACCAATCTTGAACAGACATAAACATATCCGCACCGACTATTAGATATAGCCTTGCGTTTGGATATTGCGATTGCAAAATTTCGAGCGTATCGGCTGTATAACTTTTACCGCCACGAGTTATCTCAATATCGCTGACCTTTACAAAAGGCTGACTGCTCCATGCAAGTTTGCACATATTAAGCCTATGGTCAGCGGACACCATTGAGCTATTATCTTTTAATGGTGTCGTAAAAGTTGGTATGGCTAAGATTAAATCAGGGTTTATGACCTCTTTAATTTTTTGTGTAAGTTTGATGTGAGCATTGTGTACGGGGTTAAAACTACCGCCGAACATCGCTATTTTTTGAATATCCATTGATTATTCTTGTACCTTTTTTGCACGAGGCAATTTAATTATAGGTTCTTTTTTATTTCTCCTGTATAAAATAAATTTTGTGCCGATAACCTGTACAACCTCAGCGTCAATTTGCTCTGCAATAGCACGGGCAGCCTCTAACGGAGTTATGTCGGCGGTTTCAAGCACCTTACCCTTGATAAGTTCCCTCTTTAAGATAGCATCATCTGCTTGTTTGATAATTTCTGCACTCATACCGCCTTTGCCTACCATAAGAATAGTGTCAATAGGATTAGCAAGTGATTTTAGGTAAGCCCTCTGTTTGCTTGTTAGCATATAGTATTCTCCTTATTTATATAAATCAGTAATTTTAGTTTTAAGTTCGGCAAGTGCCTTGCCCCTATGACTCAAAGAGTCCTTATCAGCGTCGGTAAGTTCGGCAAAAGTTTTGTTCTCTTGCGGGATAAAAAATATTGGGTCATATCCAAAACCGCCGTTGCCACTCTGTGCAGCAGCGATTACACCCTCGCACACACCTCTGGCGGTAATCTCGGTATTATCGTTGATTATACAGCAAATTTCGCACACAAACCTTGCTGTGCGTTGCTTAGGCGGGACATCTTTAAGTTCGCTTAAAAGTAAATCTATCCTCTGGCTGTCAGTAAGTCCCTCGCCACCATAACGGGCAGAATAGACCCCTGGGTTGCCGTTAAGTGCATCTACTACAAGTCCGGAGTCATCTGCAATAGCAGGTATGCCTGTCCTAATAAAAGCAGATTTTGCCTTTATCCTTGCATTTTCGAGGAACGTCGTGCCTGTTTCCTCAACCTCGCCCAAGTCAAGATTAACCTCTTTGGCTGATACTACATCTATACCGAGCGGAAGCAAAATTCGTTTCATCTCGGCGAGTTTGTGCA
>CAZZHP010000049.1:0-6934 GCA_964653925.1 uncultured Eubacteriales bacterium
GGATATCAGTCGAAGCAATACGCCGATTATGTTTACGGTTATTTTTGTAGTGCTGTTGTTATTGTTCAGCATAGGTGTATTCGTCTATAATTTTGCGAACGACCGTCTGTATGGCGAATCGGTTTCGCAACTTCAAGAAATAGGTCAGCAACTTTTTGAGAAGTTAGATGTTCAAATTGAATTGCAGTGGAGTTATTTGGAAAAGGTTGAGGAGATGTTCGAAGAAAACAACTCTATGACAAGTCAGGAAATTGCGGACCTGCTTGGGAAAAGTGAAAAGGACCTTTCTCCAGCAGGAAAGACCATTATATTCCGTGCTATAGACAGAGATGGCTACTATTATACAGACGAGGGTAGGCAGGGACTTTGGACAGGCTCCGATAAACTGACAGATGACGCTCGGCAGAGTTTTTTGATTGATAACTCGTTCAATAACGAGAATTATATGGCATTCAGTTACAGGATAAAAAATTCCATAACCGTAGACGGCCATAAGATTACACACCTTGTTCTGCTTCGACCGATGGCGGATATGCAGCCTTTTTTTCACTCGTCCGTTTTAGGCGGTCAAAACACAGTTTATATTGTCGATGATGAGGGAGAAGTTCTGTTCAAAGACTGCAACTTGCCCGAAATCGACTTTGAAGGGGCAAATGTTTTTTCTTATTTGAAAAATCAAAACTATCCCCATATTGAGAGTCTTGATATTATCCTTAAGGAAAGTTGGAAAGGAAGCATACAATGCACCGATGTAATTATTCAGGGGAATAGATATTTCCTGATTTATGCTCGTATGCCGGATTACATTTGGGGTGTAATGATGCTTGTTCCTGTTTCTATTGTGGCGGTTTCTGCGACAGAGATGGTAGATGCTCTTTTGCGGATATTTATTATAGTCCTGTTAATTCTTTTGGCGACTTTAATTGTGGCATTCACATTTATCTCACGCATTAGAAAGAACCGTGAGGTTGTAAAAATTATGACGCTTAAAGAAAATCAGTTGATTGAAATTAACAGAAACCTCAAAAATGCACAAGAAAAAACCGACAAGGCCTTAGCTGTTGCCCAAAAGGCTACCAAAGCAAAGAGTCAGTTCCTTGCAAATATGTCACATGACATTCGTACACCTATGAACGCAATTATGGGTGTCTCAAATTTGATGGAGCATACGATAGATAACCCCGAAAAACAGCTTTATTATATCAAAAAACTCCAAACTTCCGGCAAATATATGCTTGGGTTGATTAACGATATACTTGATATGAGCAAGATAGAGTCTAATGATGTACAACTTAATCTGGGACCTGTCAAATTGGCTGAGCAGGTTGGACAGGTTGAAAGTATAATTCGTTCTCAGGCAAATGAAAAGAGACAGGAACTAACGGTATGTGTTCACGAGATTGCCCATGAATATCTTATCGGTGACAGTATTCGACTTCGCCAGATATTTCTTAATTTGCTGACTAATGCAGTAAAATATACCCCTGTCGGCGGAACAATTTGTTTCGAGATTACAGAGTTGCCGTGTGAAAATCTTGAATATGCCTCTTTTCGTATCTCCGTTATCGACAACGGCTATGGTATGACGGCAGAATTTTTAGAACATATTTTTGAGCCGTTTGCCCGTGAGATAAATTCAACTACTAATAAGATACAAGGGACAGGACTTGGTATGAGTATTACAAAAAGCCTTGTAGATTTAATGGGCGGTACAATTACTGTTGAGAGTGAGCTTGATAAGGGCAGTCGATTTGATGTGCAACTGAACTTACCTATTGACAGAAAGGCCGGTCGGGCGACTGCCATTGGTGGTTTATTGCTTGTATCCGATGATGAAATGTTGGTAAGTAATGTGAGGGCTTCTCTGAGTGATACACCTGTTGAACTTATATTAGCCACTAATGCAGAAACTGCACAGGCTCTACTATCGCAAAAGGCGGTAGATGCAATTATGCTGTCAGGTAACCATAGCAGTGGGACGCTTGCGGATACGGTGAATAGGTTGCGTAGGGTGTCCAATGATGCCGTAATTGTTTTTTGTTGCGACTACACACACCGAGAGTATATGCAGAACAATTTGGTGGGCAGTGGCGTGGACGAAGTTATTGAAAGACCTTTCTTCTTGGAAAATTTGATTTTAGCTGTGGAGCATGTGCGTGAGCAGAGAATAGCCCAACCCAAAGCACATAACCGTTCCTCATTGAACGGAAAAAGGTTTCTGTGTGCGGAGGATAACGCACTGAATGCTGATATCCTTGAAGCAATGCTCGGGATATATAATGCTACTTGTACAATATATCCCGATGGTGCGGAACTTGTAAAAGCGTTTGAAACGGTAAAACAAGGTGATTATGATGCAATTCTTATGGATATGCAGATGCCGAATATGAATGGTATAGAGGCTACACAAGTTATTCGTGCTTGTAAAAATCCGCTTGGCAAAACAATTCCTATTATTGCTATGACCGCTAACGCGTTTAGTTCTGATGTGGAAAAATGCCTTAATGCGGGTATGAACGCACACTTGGCAAAACCTTTGGATATTAGTGCACTTGAGAGAACAGTACATGAGTTGTTAGAAAACAATGCAAATTCGGGTAATATGCCTGTACGCAACAAGTTGCCTAACAAGGGGTGCAAGTAGCAACAGTGGGTGCTAACACCAAAAAAATATGTGTTACCCCCAAAAATAATAATAGAGTATAAAGAAAAAGCCGTCATCAAGTACTATATACTTGATGATGGCTTTGGTTTATTTTTGTAAAAAAATCGGAATAAAGTGTCCCAAAACACCTGTGTACTCTGTGCCACTCTCAGGCCAAAGTGCCATTGCTGTTACACGGTATGGAGAAAATTCCCCATCTATGCAGAGCATTACATCAATTACTGTTACAGGTTCGCTGTAAGTAGTTTGGAGTAGTTTTTCACGCAAGGCGTCCCATGCCTCAGGAGGGAGCAAGTTGCCCTCACTGTCACGAGAGTGGAAAACTATCTTTCGTTTAGCTTTACCGTTCTCCTGCGGATAAACATATGTGATTTTGTGCAGTAGTTTATCGTATTCAAACAGGACTCCGTGACAACGCTCCATAAAAAAGTCTTTTTTACGGCACTCGTTGTCCAGCATTAAACGCAACGCATTGTCCTTAGGCAAATCGGTATTTGCGAGTAACTCCTTGGTGATAAGGGATATTTCATTTTGTTGTTCGATATGGCTGTTATTTTGTTTAAGTAGTTTGAGTTGGTCAGAAACATCAGTCAGGCATTTGAGCAACAGCGGGTTAAAAACACCGCATTCTCCGGAAAGTAGCATATTGATAGCTACCTCGTGCGAGAAAACGTTCTTATAACAGCGTTCACTTGTCAGTGCATCGTACGCATCTGCTATTGATACAACCTGTGCCGCAATAGGAATTGCGTCGCCCACCAGACCATCAGGATAACCCTTTCCATCGTATTTCTCGTGGTGCCAGCGACATATTGACCTTGCTGTGCGGATAAACATACTTTCTTGGTCCAGATTTTCATGGCTCAGTATTTTGTCACCTTCGGTGGTATGTGTTTTCATCAAAGCCCATTCTTCGTCATTCAGTTTTGCGGGCTTGTTCAGGATAGCTTCGGGTATTCGAATTTTGCCAATATCGTGCAAAGCAGCAAGTGAAGAAATTAGTGCAATATCCGACTCTTTAATATTATATCTGTCTGTCAGTTCAATTAGTCTATGTAGCAAAAGGTCGGTAATGTTCTGAACATTCAGCGTGTGGCTTCCAGATTCGTGATTTCTAAGTTCAATGATGTTGCTAAAAATGTTAATCATTGCGTTGTTAGTTTTTTCACGCTCTTGCACCTGTTTCTCAACCATACGAATAAGACGCTTCTGGTTCTTAAACAAAAGCAGGGTATTCTTTACACGGTTCTGCACCAAAACTGAACGGAAAGGGCGTTTTATAAAATCTGTTACACCAAGCTGATAAGCCTCGGTGATAACCGTTTCATCGTCCTCTGATGATATGATAATGACGGGAATTTCTTCAATCCAATGGTTCATATTCATAATGTGCAGTACCTCCATACCGCCCATTTTCGGCATGTGCCAATCTAACAAGATTAGGTCGGGTTGCACCTTAAAACTGTTGAGAATATCAACCGCCTCAATGCCGTTGCTGGCATAAGTGTAATCGTATTGTTCACCCAGCATTTCACTGAGCATTTCACGGTTTAACTCTGCATCGTCAACAATCAGTATTCTATTTTTCTCCATATCCGTCAGTCCTCCCTTTATAGTTTCGGCTAATGTTCAGGCTTCTTGACAACTTTGACTCAGTACACTTTGCTGTCGTGATTTATGTTAATATAGTTTGTATGTCTTTTATATAAAAGTAATTATGACTCACTCGGACCGGTGTAGAACTTGGCCAAAGTGTCAAAAAGTTGCCGAGCGTCAAGAGGCTTTGGTAAATAATAATTCATTCCCATTTTGCCTATAAGTTGGCGTTCTTCTCCAAAAACATCGGCGGTTACCGCTATAATCGGCACGCTCGTAGCATCTGGGCGATTTAATGTGCGTATAAGTTGTGATGCCTTAAATCCATCCATCACCGGCATACGCACATCCATAAGGATAGCGTTAAACGAGAATGGCTCTGATGAGGCAAATACATCAAGGGCTTCTTGACCATTTGTCACTGTGGTAACAACACAACCCATTTCTTCAAGAATAATTCGGGCTACATAAGTGTTGAGTTCATTGTCTTCTGCCAGCAACACACGCATACCCTTTAATTTATCGGTTTGTTTATATGGAATCTCGTTCTGTTCAGGCTCGCCGGCCGCATAACCATCGTCCTCTGAAACAATATCCACATCAAACACTACAACAAATTCCGACCCTTCGCCCAACTTGCTTGTAACCGAAATTGTACCTCCCATTGCTTCCACAAGGTTTTTGACAATTGACAGTCCCAAACCTGTTCCTGTCACATTACTGTTGAGTTGGGAGTGTTCTCTTGCAAATGGTTCAAAGAGATGTTGCAAAAATTCCTCGCTCATACCAATTCCGTTGTCCCGTACAACAAATTTTACTTTCACCGTATTATCCTTAACTTTAAGGTTGTATACCTCAAACCAAACATCACCGCCCTCAGGTGTGAATTTTGCAGCGTTGGATAAAAGGTTGAAAAAAATCTGGTTAAATCGCAACTTGTCCACATAAATTGTATATTCCCCCGGTCGCAACTCAGGGTGAAAGTTAATATGCCGTGCGTCCATAAGTGGGCGGGCAACTGTTTCTACGGTTTTCAGAAATTCTGCTCTGGTTAAATTTTCTTTATGTAATTGCAATTTACCGCTTTCAATTCGGCTCATATCAAGAATGTCGCCTATAAGGCCAAGCAGTAGATCGCCTGCAATCTCAATCTTACTCAGATACTCCCGCACAACTTCGATGTCATTCTCCTTTTGTGCCAAATCAGAAAGATTAACAATAGCATTCATCGGCGTGCGTATATCATGGCTCATATTTGAAAGGAACTTAGTCTTTGCAAGGTTGGCATTCTCAGCCTTTTGTAAGGCAATATGTATCTGTTCGCTATATTTGTACTGTGCAAGGTCGGAGTCCATTGATGCCATAAAACAAAACGCAAGCAAAGCCACTATAACCGCACAGAAAGGCTGGAATGGATAAATTTGGTAAACAGGAATTGCAAAGCTGTTGATTATGGTAGCAAGCAGAGGTATAGATGAAATCAGCATTGACTGACGAAAATATTTCTCTTTGGTTTGCTCGTGTCGCAGGAGAATTATAATAGTGTCAAGTAAAGGCTCGATATAATAAAATAAATTCAAAAATGAATAAACGGTGAACAGAGGACCACGAATATAAGAGCCGTCCTCGGCGATTGAGTACAACGCACCTGTAAAAGGTGTCGCAAAAATAAATATCGACAAAATAACCGCAGGAATATATTCTAACTTTTGCAAGGTGCTGTTGAAAGATGTACCAACAAAACTCCGCACAAACAGATGCCATACAAAAGGGAGTATGCTGTAAGCAAGGTAAAAGAGTAGAACAACCGTGCTGAATACACCGTTCGGGCAACCCTCGGCAAGATGGCAGGCAATAAAGATCCCGTCCATCAAGACATAAATCATGGTCGCAGCAATCAAAAACAGACATGGTTTACGATTTGTTTTTTGCTGAAATGCCGATTTTGACCTAACTAAAAGAATTAGCAAAATACTGAGCATAAAAAAGGTGCTTGTCAAATAATTTCCAATCATAGGTGTTACACCTCCAAATCGTTTAGGCTATTCAGTGCGGTGATGACCTGTTCGTACTCCTGCCTCAATTTTGGGAAGGCGATTTTTGCCTCGTCAGTTGCACCGCTACGCAAAAACTCGGTAACAATCGAGGCCTGTTCAAAAAGGTGGCTAAGCCCGAGGTTTGCACAGATTCCCTTAAGTGTATGTGCGGCACGGAAGGCAGTTTCTGTATCGTTGTTGTCCAGTGCGACACAGAGGTCGGAATAACTATCATCTACTTTGAATTTCATCAAAAAGCGTTTGACCAATGTTGCATTTCCACCTAAACGGGAGACAACTTCTGTAGCGTCCGCACCAACAAAAGTATAGAACTGTTCTAAATTTTCCATAGGGAACTCCCTCCATTTTTGTAGCGTAAAACCGTAGGGGAAATCTTTTGCACTGACTACCCATCGGTTAACTGTCGATTTTACCACGCCTGATAACTAACTTGTTTCAATGCTTTTTCTATTGCCGGTAAATTTATCAACCATATTCCACAGAGAAGTGTCACTTTTCATTGTAGAGTTTGCTACTCAATGAGCCGGCAAACCCATATTAACAGTTACATTATAGCAGATTTTTCTTGATAAATCAACTGTTTTTTTATGAAAATTCTAACTAAGGCGAAGTTAAA
>CAZZHP010000050.1:0-6928 GCA_964653925.1 uncultured Eubacteriales bacterium
GAAGTGAATGATAGGAGGTTTTTTAGGTGGCTAATAATGAATTTTTTTCTTACAAGGGCAGACCTCTTGTAAGGTGCGGTAATGAACTGTATTATGGTGATATGACTGAACCTTATGTAATAAGAATAGTTGTAAAGTCAGACAAAGATGTTCAAGATTTAAAAGTTACTGATGATGTAAGTATTACTCTTATGAGTACAGACCCTAACATCAATCCACGACGCCGAGTTATAAAAACAACCGAGAAAAAGGGACTGTATATTGCGATGGATATTGCTGATGTATGGTTGTCCAGAGAGTTGTCAAAGGCTAAAAAAGAGGGTTAATATTTTAATCAAATAAGGGTGTGCCGTTTGGTACACCCTATTTTTTGAATAATTTTGGTAATTAAAATAGCAAGTTGAGGTTATTTAAGATGAATATATTGTGTATAGGTGATGTTGTCGGCAGTATTGGTTGCGATTTTTTGCGTTCTAAATTGCCACAATTAAAGAGAGTCAAGGGGATAGATGTAGTTATTTGTAACGGCGAAAATTCCGCTGATGGTAACGGCATAACTCCATCATCGGCAAAGCATTTGTTCGATAGCGGTGTTGATATTATTACACTTGGTAATCACTCGTTCCGCAGGGCAGAGGCTTACGATATGATTGACAGCAACCCTTTTATTGTCAGACCGGCAAATTTCCCAGAGGGGACAACAGTCGGCAAGGGTATTTGCAATTATGATATGGGCAAATATACTATATCCGTGATAAATGTTATGGGCAACGCATATATGGATAATATCCTTGATTGTCCTTTTCAAACAGTAGACAAGATGATTGCACAGGCGGAGGGCAAAATCAAGATAGTTGACTTTCACGCAGAAGCAACGGGTGAAAAGAGGGCTATGGGATATTACCTTAACGACAGAGTATCTGCCATATTCGGTACACATACCCATATTCAAACGGCTGATGAGCGAATTTTATCAGGAGGCACAGGATATATTACAGATGTAGGTATGACAGGCACAATAGAGTCAGCACTCGGGGTTAAACCCGAATGTGTGATAAATAAACTCAAAACTAAAATGCCCGTTAGGTTTGAACTTGCAAAGGGCGATTGTCAATTAGATTGTATAATCTTTAATATTGACGAAAAAACTGCCAAATGCACATCGGTCGAACGGTTGCAAATTCAATAATAGCAACATTAGGATAGAAGTTTATAACCAAGAGGGTGTATTTGTTTATTAATAAATTACAAATTTGCAGAATAATAGACAAAAATACAGGAAAATATCAATAAATCGACAAAAAGTACTTGAAATTATTCTAAATATGTGGTATCATAAACAAAGTGCCGTATTTAAGTTTTTGATTTTACATATAATATAGGCTGTGTAAAAGTATAATTTACACAAAGGTTTACGCTGAAACATTTAATTAATAACAGGAGGTGTAGATATGAATAATTTCGAGATGCCAAAAATGAATGTTACTCTCTTTGGTGAAGAAGATGTTATCACAACAAGCGGTGATAATGTTTTTATAAATTCTGATGGTAGCGTTGATTTAGGAGGGGCAATAGATAGATTTTAATTGCCAAATTCGCAAACAGTTGCCACAGAATATCTAAAAAATAGGTGTGGGTTGCACTTACCGCAACTCACATTTTGATTTTATAGGTTGCTATGGGAACTTTCCAAGGTTATTGTATAAATCTTGTTTTTTAAAAATACAGATATTTTGTCACCACGCAGTCAAAAACTGCGTGGTTTTGCTTTTAACCAAAAAATTTATAATTAATTACCACAAAAGCCTTTATTTTTTATATAAACTATGCTATAATTATATAGAATATAATACCGTAATTATACATTTTTTCAGTTAAGTATAATCAAACATTAGTTAAAGAGGTAGTACAATGGGTTTATTTAAAAAATTATTCGGAAATTACAGTGCGAGAGAACTCAAACGAATTGAACCAATCAAGAATAAAGTTCTCGACCTTGAAGATAAGTACAAGGCTATGACCGATGCCGAACTTAAAGCACAAACACAATTACTCAAAGACAGACTTGCTAACGGCGAAACGACTGATGATATCTTGCCTGACGCTTTTGCTGTTTGCCGTGAGGGTGCATGGCGTGTACTCGGTATGAAGCATTACCCTGTGCAAATTATCGGTGGTATCGTATTGCATCAGGGCAGAATTGCCGAGATGCGTACCGGCGAGGGCAAGACTTTGGTTGCTACATTACCGGCATATTTGAATGCACTCACAGGTAAGGGTGTGCATATTGTTACTGTCAATGACTATCTCGCCCGCAGAGACTCCGAGTGGATGGGCAAGTTGTATAGATTTTTAGGCTTGACTGTTGGACTTATAGTTCACGATATGACAAAAGATGAAAAGCGAATTGCCTACAATAGTGATATCACTTACGGTACCAATAATGAACTCGGCTTTGACTATTTGCGTGATAATATGGTTGTCTACAAAGAGGAAAAAGTCCAGAGGGAACACAGTTTTGCTATTGTCGATGAGGTTGACTCTATATTAATAGATGAGGCAAGGACTCCGCTTATTATCTCCGGTGAGGGCGACAAATCAACTGATTTGTACGAAAGAGCCGATAAATTTGCCAAAACTCTCAAAGTGCATATTTTTGAAGAACTTGATAATAAAGAGGATATGGAGAGTTTTTACAGCGAAAACAAAATTGATGTCGTTGTTGATGAAAAAGCCAAGACCGCTACATTAACTCAAATAGGTGTCGAGAAAGCTGAGCAGTATTTTAATGTAGAAAACCTTACAGACCCTGAAAATTTAACACTTCAACACCATATTAACCAAGCAATTAAGGCAAGAAGTGTTATGAAACTTGATATTGACTATGTTGTCAAAGATGGCGAGATTGTAATTGTCGATGAATTTACAGGCCGTCTTATGTTTGGTCGCCGTTACAACGAGGGCTTACATCAGGCTATTGAGGCAAAAGAGGGTGTAGAGGTTCAAAGCGAGAGCAAAACTTTGGCTACAATTACCTTCCAGAACTATTTTAGATTATATAATAAACTTTCCGGTATGACAGGTACTGCTATGACCGAGGAGGGCGAATTTGGCGAGATTTACAAACTTGATGTTATAGAAATTCCTACAAACAAACCTATCGCAAGGGTTGATTATCCAGATTCTGTATACAAGACAGAAAAGGCTAAATTTAACGCCGTTATTGAACAGATTATTAAATGCCACGAGGTAGGTCAGCCTGTACTTGTAGGTACAATATCTATCGAAAAATCAGAGGTTTTGAGCAAATTACTCAAACAGCGTGGTATTCCGCATAATGTCCTTAATGCCAAAAATCACGAGAAAGAAGCCGAAATTATTGCTCAGGCAGGTAAATTTAAGGCTGTTACTATTGCTACCAATATGGCAGGCCGTGGTACAGATATTATACTTGGCGGTAATGCCGAATATATGGCAAAGGCAGAGATGCAAAAGCAAGGCTACTCTGATGAACTTATTGCCGAGGCAACAGGGTTCGCTGATACAGATAATCAGGATATTATCGAGGCAAGGGCTAAGTTTACCGAGTTAGAAAAAGGTTTTAAAGAGAAAATCAAGGACGAGGCTGACAAGGTTCGTGAAAATGGCGGCTTGTTTATTATAGGTACAGAGCGGCACGATTCCCGCCGTATTGATAACCAGTTGCGTGGTAGAGCAGGTCGTCAGGGTGACTCGGGTAGCAGTAGATTTTACCTTAGTTTCGAAGATGACTTAATGCGTCTTTTCGGTGGAGACAGAATGAAAACTATGTTCGAAAGACTCAACGCTGATGAGAATATGCCTATCGAAAACAAGATGCTCTCGAATGTTATCGAAAGTTCACAGGAAAAGGTCGAGGGCAGGAACTTTGGTATCCGTAAAAATGTATTGCAATATGATGATGTTATGAACCGCCAAAGGGAGATTATCTACGGTCAACGCAACCAAGTGCTTAACGGCGAGGATATTCACGATACTATCATTAAGATGATTAAGGATACAATCAAGAGTATAGTAGAACTATATTGCAATAATAACGCACCTAAATCAGAGTGGAACTTGGTCGCAGTTAGGGAGTACTTCCACAAGTGGGGCTTACTCACTGCCGAAGACAGCCTTAAATATGATGATAACGAACTTGCGAAAATTACAAGTGATAAAATTGTCGATTTGATTACGGAAGAAGCGATGAATTTCTACAAAGAGAGCGAAACCATTATCGCCGAGAAAGATATGCGTGAATTAGAGCGTGTTAACTTGCTTAAATCTGTTGATAAACATTGGATGGAGCATATCGACAATATGGAACAACTTAAACAGGGTATCCGTTTGCAATCTTACGGACAAAAAGACCCTGTTGTTGAGTACAAATTACAAGGCTTTGATATGTTTGATGAGATGATAGCAAATATCCAAGAGGAAACTGCTATGCTTATGATGATTGCCCCAAGGTATCTTATCGAACTCCGCCGTCGCAGAGCCGAACTTGAACAACGCAGGGCTGATTTACAGGCACAGGCGGCCGCTGCCCACGATGCAGTTACAGGTAGTGCTAACGCACAAACAAACACAACTGTTAATTTTATGGTGCAACAACCTATTGACAGCAAACTTTTACAGCGTGAGCAGATTGCAAAGCCTTACGAAACCTCAGGTGATGGCACTGACAGACGCAACAAGACCGTTGTTAACAAGAACAAAAATATTAGCCGAAACGACCCTTGCCCTTGCGGTAGCGGTAAAAAATACAAGCATTGTTGTGGCAAGTAATTTGCAGGTTAAAGCCGTACAAAAGGCATTGTTTAATATCAAATAAATAACAAAGGTTACTTGGCTTATGGTCATAATTACAGCCGAGTATCTTTAAAATAACTAATTACAGGTGAAAAAGATGAAAGTAAGAACAAGATATGCCCCAAGTCCAACAGGGTTTATGCATGTTGGTAATTTAAGGACAGCACTTTACGAGTACCTTATCGCTAAATCACAAGGCGGTACTTTTGTATTACGAATAGAGGATACAGACCGTGAAAGAATGGTCGAAGGTGCAGTTGATGTTATATATAACACGATGAAGGTTGCCGGACTTAAACACGACGAAGGCCCTGACATTGGCGGTGAATATGGCCCTTATGTACAGAGCGAACGCAAGGATATGTATTTACCTTATGCCGAGCAACTTATAAAAGAGGGCAAGGCTTACCGTTGTTTCTGCACAAAAGAAAGATTAGAGGCAATACAAGAGGGCGTAATCGGTGGCGGATATGACCGCCATTGTAGAGATTTACCGCAAGCAGAGATAGACCGCCTGCTTGCTGAGGGCGTACCTTATGTTATTAGACAGAAGATGCCTTTCGAGGGTAGTACAACATTTTCTGATGTAGTTTTTGGGGATATTACTGTTGAGAATAGCGAACTTCAAGACCAAATTCTAATCAAGAGTGATGGCTTCCCTACATATAACTTTGCTAATGTTATTGATGACCATACTATGGGCATAACTCATGTTGTCCGTGGTTGTGAATATCTAAGTTCAACCCCTAAATATAACTTGCTTTACGAGGCTTTTGGCTGGGAAATTCCTACCTATGTCCATTTGCCTTTGATTATGGGCAAAAACGAAGACGGCTCTGTATCCAAATTATCCAAAAGGCACGGTGCGACAGGCTTTGAGGACTTGGTAAAGATGGGATATTTACCTCAAACAATTATCAATTATATTGCTTTGCTCGGTTGGTGTCCAAAAGATAATCAAGAGAAATTTACATTACAGGAACTTGAAAAAGCTTTTGATATCAGCGGTATCAGCAAATCTCCGTCTGTGTTTGATTATGATAAGTTAACTTGGCTTAACGGCGAATACATTAGGGCGATGGATATTGATGAGTTTACCGAGCTTGCTACACCGTATTTTGATGAGGCACTTGGCAAGAATAACTTTAATTATAAAAAAATTGCGTCTATTTTGCACCAGAGAGTTACTGTTCTTACGCAAATCAAAGATATGGTTGACTTCTTTGTTGAGTTGCCGGAATATGACATAGGACTATTTTATAACAAAAAGAGTAAGACAAACGCCGATAATGCCCCAGTCCTGCTTAGGGCAATTTACGGCGAGTTAAAGGCATTACCGACTTGGAATGCCGACTCTATCCACGATATGCTCATAAATTATGCAACAGACAACGGGCTTAAAAACGGCACAGTAATGTGGCCTGTCAGAATTGCTGTTGCAGGCAAGGCTGTAACAGCCGGCGGTGCAGTTGAAATACTTGATATTCTCGGCAGAGAAGAATCAATCAGAAGAATAGAATTAGGACTTAATAAGTTGCAATAAGGAGAATATTTATGTCAGAGGAAATAAAAAGCACTTCTAACGAAGAAGCAGTAAGTAATTTTATCCACGATTTTGTAGTCGAAGATTTAGCCGAAGGTGGCAGATGTGAGGGTATGCAGGTTCACACCCGTTTCCCGCCTGAACCAAACGGTTATTTACATATAGGACACGCAAAGGCTATTTGCATTGACTTTGGTACTGCCGAGAAATTTGGCGGTATCTGTAATCTCCGTATGGACGATACAAACCCTACCAAAGAAGATGTCGAATATGTAGATGCTATCAAAGAGGATATTAAGTGGCTCGGCTTTGATTGGGGTGACCGCTTCTACTATGCGTCGGAATATTTTGATAAAATGTACGAATTTGCGGTAGAACTTATCAACAAGGGACTTGCTTATGTTTGTGAACTTGATGCCGCACAAATGCGTGAGTATCGTGGCGACCTTACTACTCCTGCAAAGAGTCCGTACCGTGACAGACCTATCAGTGAAAGCCTTGATTTATTCCAAAGAATGAGAGATGGCGAGTTCGAGGACGGCAAGATGACTC
>CAZZHP010000051.1:0-6899 GCA_964653925.1 uncultured Eubacteriales bacterium
CAGCACTACAAAAATAACCGTAAACATAATCGGCGTATTGCTTCGACTGATATCCTTTGTTTTTGTTTTCATAATTTTCCTCATCATTGTGAAACATAAGCCACAGATTGTACAGGCTTAATCCTTGTCAAGTGGCACATTGTTGAAAGTCAAAAAGATTGCAAAGATTTTACTTGTTGTAATTTCTTGCCTTCAACTAATTGTATATAATCTTCCTTTATACATTATACACCCACACTTATCTCTTTTCAAGTACTTTGATACTAATATGTCAAAAAAACGACAAAAACACAGTATTTTAGAGGGAAAACTACCACAATGCACTTGGGTATTTGTTCGGTAGGGGCTTTTGACTGACTGCGATTTATTATATAAAATATTTTATAAATATGCTGTTGAAAATAATTTTTGTGTATGATATACTATTGATATAACGATACTATTGGTATGCCATTTGATATAACTATACTATATTTTGCGGGTGATTAAATGATGATTTTTAATAAGCTGAATAAGTTTAAGAATAGTATTCTAAACGGAAAAGATTACTTTGCGATTTTTTGTACGGCTTTTTGCCTTGCAAGTTTCATATCCGCTGTGACTAATAATTATTATCAGATTTTATCACTTGACTATCTTAATCAGTCATCAGTAATAAGTACATTTATACTAAGTTTTGTTGCCGTATGTGTGCTTTTGTTTATTGTATCATACATTTACAAGACTAAGTTGCCGATTAAACTTACGCTTGTTAGTTCGGCTCTATTATTTGCGTGCCTTATTGCAGGAATAAAAAATAAATTGGAGCAGGGTAACACCGCAATATTTATGCTGGGCATAGGACTAATATTTATGTTCATTGTCAGTTATGTGTTCGATGATAATTTTGCGTTTCTAAACAAGGATATTTCCACTAAAACATTATTTACAGCCTCTGCAATAATTGCGGTTATAATTGTAACCTACATTATATTTACAGGTGTTTGCAGATATAATTCGTATTCCTATAGTTGTTTTGATTTCGGCATTTTTGCCCAAATGTTCGAAAAAATGCGTACCACAGGTTTGCCTTTGGTAACCTGCGAGAGAAACACCCTTATGTCGCATTTTGGGGTACATTTTTCACCTTTCTTTTATTTATTATTGCCGATATATTGTATCTTCCCTAACCCTATAACCTTGATAGTTATGCAAGCAATAGGCGTTATAAGTGGCTTTGTTCCGCTAATTTTGATATGCCTGCAACTTGGGTTGAGTAACAAAATATCGTTTTTGGTGTCAACAGTATATATGCTGTTACCTACTATCATCTCCCCTACTCTGACCGACTTTCACGAGAATAAATTTTTGTCTGTTTTAATCTTATGGACAATTTATTTTATGCTAAAAAATAAAAATCTTTTGTTCTTTATTTTTGTCTTTTTGACTTTGTTTGTCAAGGAAGACGCCGCTATCTATATATTTGCTATTGCCCTGTATATTTTCTTTGTAAATAAGGACAGGGGCTTAGGTATAATTACATTTATGTTTGCCCTGTGTTATTTTGTCCTTGCTACTAATATGGTCGGAATTTTGGGTGACGGCGTAATGATTGGCAGACTCGATAATTATATTGCCGATAGTCAGGGTGGCTTTGTGTCGGTTATCAAAACCTGCTTTTTAAATTTTGGTTATTTTTTAAGTGAGATATTTATAATTAACAAAATTTCATATTTAATATATGTACTGTTGCCGTTAGGCTTTGTTCCGCTTTTTGTTAACAAAAAATCAGCGTGGCTATTGCTTGTACCTCTGTTGGTTATGAATATAATGCCTGACTGGAAATATCAATATGATATAAACTTTCAGTATGGCTACGGTTCGGGTGTATTGCTGATATTCCTGTTTTTAAGTACTATAAGATACTTTAACAGGAATAAGCAAAAAAAGGTTGTATTGTTCTCTTTTATGATAACTTTTACTATGTTCTTTGCCCTGTTTATACCAAGGGCCTCAAACTTTATTGAATACGCAAAAAACGACAACATAATATATACAACAAGTTTGTATGATAAACTTATATCCGAATTACCGAGAGATGCCACTTACACCGCCAACGGGTATTATATACCGCACATGTATAATTTTGATACTGTCTATATGTATCCTAATTATTATTCCGAGAGTGAACAAACAGAGTATTTGCTGGTAAACTCTGATGATGTTAATTCAAATAATTCCGGTTTGGCTGATTTTATAAGCGATGATTATGAACTTGTAAAATCTGCGGAAAATATGCAACTGTATAAAATAAAGGACTAAATTATGATTTACGATACTTTGCACAATAATCAAAATAACGAGCCTAAATACCGCTGTTTGTATTTGGATATAAAACTTGCGATAGAAAAAGGCTCGTTAAAAAAGGGAGATAAGATACCATCTATCCGTAAATTATGCGAGGAACTTAATTTATCCAAAACAACCGTAGAAATGGCATACAATCAACTTTGTTCCGATGGATATATACACAGCGTACCGCAGTCGGGGTTCTTGGTAGAGGCTAATTTTGAGGCACTTGAAAAGAACACAATAAGCACGAGTCAGAATATCAGCAACTTTGCAAAGTCGCATTTTGAATATGACTTCGGCTCAAAGACCGTTGACTATATTGATATATCGGTTTGGAAAAAATATCTCAAAGATATTTTGAACAAGCCGTATTTGCTATCATCTTATGGTGATGCCTGTGGTGAATTTGCCCTGCGTAAAGCGTTGCAAAGATATTTGTTTGATGTGCGTGGTGTGAACACTAACTATAACAATATTGTTATAGGTGCAGGTATGCAGGTGCTTCTATACTTATTATGCGGTCCTCTTAAAATAGGCAACAAAATTGCAATAGAGAAAGGTGCTTATCCGCAGGCAGAGCAAATATTTAATGACTTTGGCATAAATGTAGTCTATGCTGAATGTGATAGTTACGGAATTACACCTGCATCACTCGAAAAATTAAATGTAGATTTGGTGCTTATCAATCCCAATTATTCGGCTAACAGTTGCAAAATTATGCCAATTCAACGCAGAGTTGATATTATAAATATCTGCAAAAAAAGAAATATACTTATAATTGAAGATGACTTTAACGGTGAACTAAGGTATACCAGCCACCCTATGTCTGCCCTACAAAGTTACGGTAATGATGTTACAATATATCTTGGCTCTTTTTCAAAATTATTACTGCCGAGCGTTAGAATTGGCTATATGGTGTTGCCGAACTGTTTAAAAGACAGGCTGACCTTAATAAATGATAAATATAATCAAACTGCATCTAAATTGGAGCAATTAGCTTTGGCGACATTTATATCCGATGGTAAACTCGAAACCCACCTGCGTAGGCTACGCAAGTTATATCACGATAAAAGTAATATTTTGATTAATTGCATTAAGGAATATTTCCCTAATGATACACAATTTATACTCAACGAAACCGCCCTTTGCGTAGGTATTTATATCAAAGATATGTCAGCACCGCAAATATACAAGACTTTACAAAATAACAGTATAAATACAATTAGAACCACTTTTGGCAAGTACAACCTTGTGGTAGGTTTCTCGGGTATAGAGATAGACAAGATTGACAGTGGTATCAAAAAAATAAGTGATTTATTGATTATTTAATATAAAAATATTTAAAATTTTCACTTTATTATTACATTATAAGGTTGATTTATTTGCAAAAATATAGTATCATATATATATTAGAATTTAATTTGTTTTGGAGGATTAAAAAATGGAAGAAAAGGATATTTTAAACACAGAAGAACTCTCGGAAGATATAAATAAAGAGGTTACAGATGAAGTAACAGATGATACCACAGAGGTAATCGAAGATGAAGGTACAGATGATACTACAGAGGTAATCGAAGATGAAGGCACAGATGAAGTAACAAGTAATATCACGGAAATAACCGAAGATGAAGTTACAGAAAATACCGAGAATGATGAATTTTCAGATTTTAAATCAGATAATTCTCAACAAGAATTTTTAGATGTTATTGATACAGGCAAGAAGAAGAAAGGCGTTGTATACACATCACTAATAATTGCAAGTATAATTTTGGTGATTTCTGTTGTATTATTTGCTGGCTACAAACTCCTGCTGACACCGACAATTACAGGTTCGTGGGTTTATATCGAAGATTTAAACGCATCAAAAGAAGACGGCTCTGCGTTACCTTATCTTGTATTTGATAAGGACGGCATAGCGTCTTACGAGATAGGTTCACTTAGTTATTACGGCCCGTACTCAGTAAGTACAACTGGCGGTGTATCAACCTTGACAGCATCTATCCCTTATGCCTTATCGGGTGAATTTGGAATTACCCTGAGCGGTAATAATTTTACCGGCAAGACATTGTCTATCTCATCAGATACTGCAGCAGTTGAATTCGTAAGCATTAAAAGAGAAGCAATATCTATTGCTATACCTGACAATTTTACTGTTGTAGATGAGCTTGTAGGTACTTGGACCAACACAGAGCAGGGTCTTACTTATTACATTAACGATGACGGCACAATGACATTTAATATCACATCTGATGGAGTTGGTATGGATATTAAAGGTACTTATTATGCAGAAGATGGCACAATTAACTTTGTTTATTTAACTGACGAAAATGTAGAAATGCCTATCGCCTACACTATCAACGAGAGTGGCAATTTGGTAATTGAAGAGGTCGAATTCGTAAACACCCGCACAACAACAAAGTGATTTTATAAAAACAAAAGAGTGGACAGTAAATGTCCACTCTTTTATTTTTTAATATTTTATTTTTGATTGATAAAATTAACGACATCTTCGGCTTTATCCATAACAACATACAGAGCGTTTGTTTGTTCGTTTGTAAAATTCTCGCTTAGGGCATGAGCCATAAATTCCTGTAATTTGTCATAATAGCCGTTGATATTAAATATTACCATAGGTTTGTTGTGCCGTGCAAGTTGTTTTAATGTGAGCACTTCGAAAAATTCCTCGAATGTACCAATACCGCCAGGGACAATTATAAATACATCGGACATATCCTCCATTTTCATCTTTCGTTCACGCATAGTATCGGTGAATATCAATTCATCACAATTATAAACAACTGACATTGATTCATCTTTGAAGAAATGCGGAATTACACCTATTGTTTTGCCCCCTGCCTTTGTTATGCCGTTAGCAGCTGCACCCATAAGTCCCTCTGAACCAGCCCCGAATACTAATTGATGACCGTTTTCGGCAAGTAATCTGCCCAACTTTTCAACCTGCTCAAAATAAATTTTCTTAATCGTATTGCTTGAAGAACCAAAAACGCAAACCTTCATACAAATCCCCCCCTTATCTTATATAACTATATAATATTGTATTTCGCACCTATTGTTATATTCTAACACACACAAGATTATTTGTCAAAGCTTATATTTAAGATTGCATATATTCGTGTCTGTTTGGCAACAATACATTACAACTTCTTTTCGAAAACCTCACCAACTAATAAATCCCGTTAAAGTTTGTAATATTAAATCGTTAAATTGACAATGGGTTTACGATTAAACTTGTTATCAATTATAATACTAAATATTATTTAATGCTGAATTTTAACTTTAATCTTATAACTTATTCCTTTGAATTTTGCCACTTATAGTTTTTGGGAGTTCATCTTTGAACACAACAACTCTTGGATATTTGTAAGGAGCGGTATGAGATTTAACATAATTTTGAATTTCTTTTTTGAGTTCCTCTGATGGCTCTGTGCCCTTGGTAAGCACGATACTTGCCTTTACGACTTGACCCCTGACCTCATCAGGAACAGCAGAAACACCACATTCAACAACATAAGGTAATTCCATAATAACGCTCTCTATCTCGAACGGTCCTATACGATAGCCGGAAGATTTAATAACATCATCGACTCTGCCTACATACCAGAAATATCCGTCCTCGTCACGCCATGCGGTATCTTTTGTATGATAAATGCCATCATACCACGCGTCTTGGGTTTGGTTATCATCTAAATAATATCCCTTGAACAAGCCACTCGGTATGTGCTTATCGGTACGAATTACTATCTCGCCAACTTCACCATCAGCAACAGAATTGCCATCGGCATCAACTATATCAATATCATATTGCGGTGATGCCTTGCCCATAGAGCCTATCTTTGCAGGAGTGCCATAGAGATTACCTATTATTAATGTTGTTTCGGTTTGACCAAAGCCCTCCGAGATTTCGAGTCCTGTTGCTAATTTGAATTGCTTAAACACCTCAGGGTTGAGTGCCTCGCCCGCAGTTGTCATACGGTGAATTGAAGATAAATCATACTTAGAAAGTTCACCACGAATTAACATTCTAAGCATAGTAGGAGGAGCACAGAAGGTTGTTATATTGTACTTTGCAAACATTGGTAAAATATCTTTTTCATCAAATTTATCAAAATCGTATACAAATACCGCACCCTCGCAGAGCCATTGTCCATATAATTTGCCCCAGAGAGATTTGCCCCAACCTGTATCGGATATTGTAAGGTGTAAGCCGTCACGCTCGCAACAATGCCAATATTTAGCGGTTACAAAATGCCCGAGTGCGTAAGTGTGCTTGTGGGCAGCCATTTTAGGGTTGCCCGTTGTGCCTGATGTAAAGAACATAAGTGCTAAATCATCACCGCACGAACAATCTTCCTGCCTGTCGAATTTGCCCGTGAATAATTTGTATTCACTGTCAAAATCTCGCCAGCCATCACGGTTACCGCCTACAATAATCTTGTGTTTGAGTGTAGGTGATTTATCGCAGACATTGTCAACTATTTGTGCGGTATCGCCGTCTGCTGTACACAAAATAGCAGATATACCCGCAGCATTAAATCTATATTCAAAGT
>CAZZHP010000052.1:0-6744 GCA_964653925.1 uncultured Eubacteriales bacterium
GATGTTGACTGCAAGATTGTAGAGATGGACATCTACGAGTATGTCGGTGCAAAAGAGGCAGTTGAGATTAAGGTAACAAGTTCAACTACTACATCAGCTCCGGTTGATAAGGTTCTTGATACAATCAACTTTAACAAGAAGTTTGCAGATAAATTTGATGTTGAAGAACTCAAAGAACAAATGATTAATATTAACCTCTCTGATATTACTCACGATTATGTAATTACTGTTAACGAAGATTTGACAATATCTGTTGCAGCATCTGATACCCAATATAAATTAACAATTAACAATAATGGTACTGTAATTACTGACGCACAGACCAAGAAATATGGCGAAAACTTCAATTATAAAGTAGAAAGTGCTAAGGGCTGGAAGATTGATGACAAGGTAGTTTGCGATGGTAACACATTTAACTACAAGGCTACTGATGATATGACAGCAACTGCTATATTTGACAAGAGCGAGGTTGTACAATCAGTCAGTGCCTATATCCCTGAGCCTGTTATCTCGTACAACGGTACAAAGACGACTATCCAAATACCTGTATACATCAACGGCACAACAGATTACACAGACAAGGGTATTATATTTGTTAAGAGCGGTACAACAGAGGAAGTTATAAAGAACGCTATACTTGGCACTGAGGCGAGCAGTTATGTTAAGATTTTCTCTGCTGGCAACAACAACGATTTGACTCTTACAAATAAGGGTAGATACCTTCACACTCTTAAAGTAAGCGGTAAGTTACCTGCTGGTCAGTTCTATGCCTATGTTATAACTACTGTTGATGGAATACAAACAGTTACACTCAGTAATGCTCAGAGTAGACAATTAAGTTAAGGAGGTTTGCTATAGGTTATGAAAAAGTTTTATGAACAACCAGAGATGGAAGTAAACGAATTTTCTTTGATTGAGGATATTCTCGGAAACAGCAAGGTCGAGACAGACCTCGAAGAAACAGTCCAAGAGGTAGGCCCTATTGACTGGTAATATCACGGATAGATTATATTTGTGATAAAACTTAAAAATCAACGCCCGATATTATATAATATCGGGCGTCAATTTTGTGATAAATTAGTCCTTTGCTGTGGTAATTTATTACACAGGGATAAGGGCATATAAACTAAGTTAGCCTAAATAAAAGTGGTAATAATTAATAAAAAATACAATAAGTTATCATAAAAGAGCAAAAAACTATTTACAAAATACAATATTAAATGCTATAATATTATTACTACATAATGTAGAAAAATTATTAGAGAGGTGTCTTTTACTTGAAGAGAATTACAAGCATTTTGCTCTGTATTGCGATTATGCTTACTATGGCGGTTTTGCCGACAGTTAGTGTATCTGCCGAGGAGCAAACGACCCCAACCGAGTACGAGTTATACCCTGTTCCACAATCTATGGAATACACGGGCAAGACAATCGACTTGCCAAGTGCGGTAAACCTCGTGGTTACTGACTCTATTGATGAGCCAACTGTAAACAAAATTAAGACAGTTCTTGATGATAATAATATTGCTTATACCCAAAGCGATAACGCTATCAAGAACAAATATAACATTATCCTTGCAGTTAACGGAGATGTTGTTTCAGACCCTATTGATGAACCTGCTGTTCAAGGCACTATTGGTGATGTTGACGGCAACAATAACATCAACTCAACCGATGCTACAATGGTTTTGCAGTCTTATGCAGGTATTATTACTTTTACAGACAACCAAAAGGCTCTCGCTGATGTTGATGGTGATAACAGCGTTACATCAACTGATGCTACGCTTATTTTGCAATTCTATGCAGGAATTATCAGCGAATTCCCGACAAATAAGGTTAATGTAAATCGTAGCGTTGGTTCAATAATGCCTGAGGCTACCGATGCAACTTTCTTTGAAAATATTGATTCCTATATCCTTACAGTAGAAGAAGATGCCATCAAGGTAGTTGGTAAAAATACCGATGCTACATTCTATGGCGTTGTATCGTTAAAGTGGATATTGGAACAATGTAACGGTACTATCCGTACACTTCGTATTGATGACTTTGCAGACTCTGCAACTCGTGGCTTCATTGAGGGCTATTACGGTGTACCTTGGTCAGACGCTGACAGAATTTCCCTTATGGAGTTTGGCGGAGACTTCAAGATGACATCTTATGTATTTGCTCCAAAGGACGACCCATACCACAGTTCAATGTGGACAACTCTTTATCCGGAGGATAGACTCCAAGAGATTAAAGAGGTTGTTGACGCAGGTGTTGAGTCTAAATGCCGTTTTGTTTGGACAATTCACCCATTTATGTACAACAAAATTACTGCTAATGATTATGATACAAAACTTGAAATTATTAAGGCTAAGTTCGAGCAACTTTACAGTATAGGTGTTAGACAGTTTGGTATTCTTGCAGATGACGCATCTTCAAGCACAGAAATTCAACGCAGACTTTGTACTGATATGACCGAGTGGTGCAACCAAAAGGGTGACTGCTATGAACTTATCTTCTGCCCACAACAATATAACAAGAGTTGGACAACTGTTAGCAACGGCAGAGCACCTTACTTTGATACTTTGACAGAAGGTTTGCCAGAGTCAGTTCAAATCTGTTGGACAGGCGACTCTGTTTGTGCTGCTGCAACACAGGATACTTTTGATTGGTTTAAAGAAAAGGTTGGCAGAGAGGCACTTATGTGGATTAACTGGCCTTGCAACGATATTAACAGTGCACGCTTGCTTATGGGTAAGGGTGAGTTGCTCGAAAAAGGCGTAACAGGTTTCTGCGGTATTATCTCTAACCCTATGCAACAGGCAGAACCGTCAAAGGTTGCTTTGTTCTCTGTTGCTGACTATACTTGGAATACTCAAGACTGGGATATGGACAAGAACTGGGCTGCGAGCTTCAAATATATTGAACAAACCGCTCACGAGTCCCTCGCAGTTATAGCTAAGCATTTGTCTGACCCGACACCTAACTCACACGGCGAGAACTTAGGCGAGTCAGAGGAACTTAAACCTTTACTTGAAGAATTTACTACTAAATTTAACGCCGGCGAATCAATCAAAGAGCTTGGCAATACACTTATAAACGAGTATCAAATAATTATTGATGCTTGTAACGATTTTGAAACTAACGCAACATTAAGAGCATTAGTTGAGCAAATGCAACCGTGGATAAACTCCTTGCGTTATATCTCGATAGCCGCACAAAATTATATCAGAACTGCTATTGCGTTCGAGGATAACAACATTGAGGATATCTGGACATCATATTCAGTTGCTGCCGCTAACCTTTCTGCATCACAAAATTGTCAGGTTCAGAACTTAAACGAGTTAAAGAATGTACAATCAGGTGCAAAACGCATTATTCCATTTGTAAGTAATTTGGCAACAAGACTTGCTACACGAGTTTTGGAGGTATTAAACCCTGACCAAGCAAACGCAAATCTGGAAGTTAGTTCAATTATCAAGTCAAGCGACTTTATATCTGTATATCAAGGTGCAGAGGCAAATATGAACGATGGTGACGAGAGTACATTTGTTTGGTACAAGACAAGCAATGATACATTAGCCGCTAACGGTTATATTGGTATCGACCTTGGCAGTGCAAAAGAGATTGGCTCTATCACAATTAAGCAAGGTACAACTTCAAGCACAAGCGATATAATTACAAACGGTGTACTTGAATATTCTATTGATGGCGAAAATTACACAAAGGTTTGCGATGTGACATCTGCCGATGTTGAGTATACATTCAGAAGTGATGTAACCGCAAGATATGTTCGTATTCGCAATAATGCTAATACCGGCAAGTGGTACGCTATCAAGGACTTTACAGTCAGTGCCGGTACAGGCAAGGTTGATATTTCAACAGTTGCTTATACAAATATCCCGTCATTAGCATCTACAACAGTATCTTCCACACTTGATACTGCTACACTTGGCACTATAAGCGGTGATATTACAATCTCACCTGACAAGTATATTGGTGTTGCACTTAGCCGAATTAAGTGCGTTGATAGTGTTGATATTGTGACAACTATGACAGGCTTGACAACAGAATACTCTGTAAACGGTGTTGAGTGGACAACAGAGGTTTCTAACGCAAGATATGTAAGACTTATCAACAAGACTACAAGCGATATTACAGGTACTATTACAAAGTTTGAGGTTCACTCCGATGAGATTTCTCCGATATCTGTTGTAGAGAATACACTTGGTACAGAGGATACCGCACAGGTTGCTACAAACGCATTTGATGGCGATAGGACAACTAAGGCTTGGTTCAAGAGCAGTCAGGCTTCGGGCAATTATGTAATCTACGATTTAGGTCAAGAAATTGTCATTAACAAACTTAACTTTGTAATGTATGATGGCGAGAATGACTATATCCGCAACGGTAAAGTTTCTATCTCTGCCGATAAACAAAACTGGACAACCGCTATTACACTTGGTAACGGCTCAACAGATGTCGAGATGAGTGACATTTATACTCACGATGTATCCTACTATGTAGTTGGCAATGACAATGTCGGTGGCATAAGCACAAGGTACATCAAGGTTGAGTTAACCTCTGGCCCAGGAAGTGCCGACAAGTGGACAAGATTTAGCGAAATTGAGATTAACGATAACGCTTATCGCAGAACAACAACAGACCCAACATTTACAGAAGATGTTGCGGTAATAGGCAGAAAGGGTACAGCAAACCTCGTTGATAATGACATTAACACAACTTACCTTCCTGCAACCCAAAACTCCTATGTAATTTACGATGTTTCAGAGAATACAAGCATTGATGCTATTACATTCCTACAAAGTCCTGCTACAATATCTAATGCAAAGGTTAGCGTTAGAACAGGTGCAGATAATTGGGTAGAACTTGGCAGACTTAACGCATCATTTAATAAGTTTGAGAACCTCGAATATGACAACATTCTTGCAATTAAACTTGAATGGACAGACATTATCCCAGAACTCCACGAGATGTTATTTAGTTACAAAGAGGACAGTTTGAGTAACGCTGACAAGACAGAACTCATCATTAAATGCGAGGAGGCAGAGGCTCTCAATAGCAAGTACTACACAACCGAAACATACTCGGTACTTGCAAAGGCTATAACAGATGCAAACGGCATTATTGCTTACAGAAATGCAACACAAGCAGATGTTACTAACGCACTTCAAGCGCTTACAACCGCTATTGACGGACTCGAAAAGAAGGTTGCCGACTTTACAGAACTTAATGCACTTATCAATACAGCAGAAAATCTTGTAGAGAGCAACTACGAGCCTGCATCTTGGACATTGTTAACCACAGAACTCCAAACTGCAAGAGCATTAGTAGCAAGGGGCAGTACTGTTTATCAATTTGAGGCTGACGAGGAATTGCAAGCATTACAAACAGTTATTGATGATATGGTAATGATAGGCACATTGACAAAACTTGATTCATCAAAACTTACAGGTTACGCTCCAAGTTACCAGAGTGGCGAAGGTGCCGAGAATGCTGTCGATGGCGACGAAAGCACTATGTGGCATACATCATGGACATACGATAGCACTCAACTCCAATTTGGTGAGGAGGGTCTTAATAACTACTATCAGATTACCCTTGATAGAAATTATTATATAGGCAAGATTACTTACTTACCTCGTGCAACTCAAACTAACGGTAATATTCTTGGATACAAGTTATATTACAGCAAGACCGCCGATGGTGATGATTGGAAAGAAATCAAGGGTGGCTCTGGCACTTGGGCTAACGACCAAACCCTCAAAACTGCTGAGTTTACACAAGTAAACGCACGCAGAATTAAGATTGTTGCAATCAATACAGCCGGCGAAGGTAATCAAGCGAATAAATTTATCAGTGCAAGAGAATTTAGCCTTTATGAGCTTGTTACTCAAAATTGATTTTGGATATAATAAAGTCAACATTAAAAAGGCATAAATAATCACTACCCCATATAGGCTATGGCTTATATGGGGTAGAATGTTATAAACGTTTGTAAATGTAGGATTTAGGATTAGCAACGCACTACGCATCAAAAACAAAGGTGCAAAAGATTTTCTTTTAGAACATCTGCAACTCATTTGCGAAAAATTTTAGAAAATATTAAAAATCGGTTGATTTTTTTGAATAAATATGCTATAATATCAATGTTGTTGCGAATATTTGCACCAATTAAAATGGCCCGATAGTTCAGTTGGTTAGAACGCTAGCCTGTCACGCTAGAGGTCGACGGTTCGAGCCCGTTTCGGGTCGCCATTTTTGCTGATATAGCTCAGTAGGTAGAGTGCATCCTTGGTAAGGATGAGGTCACCGGTTCAAATCCGGTTATCAGCTCCACACACAAGTAGCCCTGCTATTTGTGTGTTTTTTTATACCCACATTTTGTGTTTTTAAAAATTAAATAGTACAAAAAACAACCGTAAGCCTTAAAAAGCCTACGGTTATTTTGATTAATAACTAAATTAAATTTTCACATTTATCAAAGGTCAATCTTTGGTAATGTAGACAGGGACTGAGCAATTTCTTCGTCACTTGGGATATAGTCGCCCATAACGCCATCGTTATACTTTTGATAAGCATACATATCAAAATATCCTGTACCTGTAAGTCCAAACAAGATTGTCTTTTCCTCGCCGGTTTCCTTGCATTTAAGGGCTTCATCAATAGCAACACGGATAGCGTGACTGCTCTCAGGAGCAGGCAAAGTACCCTCAACACGGGCAAACATTGTTGCAG
>CAZZHP010000053.1:0-6378 GCA_964653925.1 uncultured Eubacteriales bacterium
TCCATTAGGTTATTATCCTTTCTAAATTGCAAAAATCATTATTAAAATATATTTAGATTTTAACACAAAATATACTTTAATTCAAGTAATTAGCAGTAATTGATTTTAAATAAAATTTATCAAAGCATACTGCCAAGAATTTTAATACCCTTTTCAAGTTGCTCATCGGTAGGAGTAGAGAAGTTTATTCTAAAACTTTGACAAGGTTCGCTTTCATCGGTAAGGAAAGCATTACCAGGTACTACGCAAACTTTGTTGAGAACAGCGTCCTTGCAGAATTTCGGCATATCAATTCCGTCAGGGAGTTGACACCAGATAAACAAACCGCCATCAACCTTGTTATATGTAATCTTGCCACCTAAATATTTATCAAGCAGGTCGGTAGCAAATTTAGCCTTTTTGCTGTAAATTTTTCTTAAATTTTCAAGGTGGGCCTCGTAATTATATTTTGTCATAAACTCGTTGCAAACAATCTGAGCCCAAATATTTGTGTGAACATCTTGACCCTGCTTGCAAACAATCATTTTTTGCATAATATCTGCGTGTGCAATACACCAACCAACACGCATACCAGGTGATATAACCTTGCTGAAACTGCCCACATAAACAACAATTCCGTCCTCATCAAGTGATTTAATAGATGGCACATCTTCACCGCTGTATCTTAAATCGCCGTAAGGGTTATCTTCCAAAATCAAAATCTGATGTTTTTTGGCAATTTCGTATAACTTCTTGCGTTTTTCAAGACTCATAGTAACGCCTGACGGGTTTTGAAAGTTAGGTATAGTATAGATGAATTTTGCATTTTTGTTATTTATAATTGCTTTTTCAAGCTTATCCATATTCATACCATCAGACTCAACCTCAACACCTACAAGTTTTGCGTTGTAGCTGCGGAAGTTATTAAGAGAGCCTATAAAACTTGGTGCTTCGCATATAACAACATCTCCCTCGTTAATAATAGATTTAGAGAATAAGTCCATAGCACCTTGTGCTCCTGAGGTTATGATAAGATTATCAAAATCACGGCCGACATTGTGCTTTGATTTCATATAATCTTTGAGTGTTTGTCTAAGTGGGGCATAACCCTCTGTAACGCTGTATTGGAGTGCGGATATAGGGTTATTTGCGAGCAAATCAGCCGATATTTCGGCAATCTCTTTGGTTGGGAAAGCCTCTGGGGCAGGGTTGCCTGCCGACAACGAAACAACCGTAGGGTCAGCCGCATACTTAAAAATCTCCCTAATTGCACTTGGTTTTAAACTCTGAACTCTGTCAGAAAATGTATAATTCATAAAAAACACACTCTTTCTTTGCTTAAATTAGTAAATTATTCTTATAAATTATAACACAAAAATAATAAATATTCAAGCCATAATCACAAAATATATGACATATTATACTATGAAGTTTTGTGCTTTTTGTAAAAAAATTAAAAAGTTAGATACATATATTACAAACAAAATGTTAAAACTACTTTTGAGGTGATATTATGGATATAAACGAAAGCGAAAAATTATCATCAGGCGATTACAGTGCAAATACTGGTTTTACATCTATGCTAATGCACAGTATGAGGGCGGTGTCTAACCTTTCATTAATGAGTGATAATGAGCGACAGGCAATATTTAAAAGGGCAAATCATATTAAATCTCGCAGCGAGATGCGTAGTTTTGTTGATAAAATTTCTCGTGGCGAAAAATTTATTAATGATGAAATAAATTAACACAGGTACAAAAACACTTGCCAAACGACTCAAATTAGGTTAAAATAGTTATTGGCAGGTGATTTTTTTTGCAAATAGAAATTCCGCATAAGGTTCAAAAAATAATAAATATTTTCCACAAAAACGGGTTTGAGGCTTACGCTGTCGGTGGCTGTATAAGGGATAGTTTACTTGGTACCGCCCCTTATGATTGGGACATAACAACCAATGCCCAAACCGACAAAATCAAAAGTTGCTTTGAGGGTTTTCATATAATAGAAACAGGCATAAAACACGGCACTGTTACATTAGTAATGGATAACGAGCAATTTGAGATTACGACATACCGTCTTGATGGTGAATATACCGACCACAGAAGGCCCGATGATGTTATATTTACAACCGATATTTACGAAGATTTAGCAAGGCGAGATTTTACAATAAACGCTATTGCCTGTAACGGAAATGAGATTATTGATAATTTTAATGGTATTCAAGATATAAAAAATAAAATAATTCGTTGTGTTGGTAATCCCGATAAGCGTTTTAACGAGGACGCCCTAAGGATATTAAGGGCATTGAGATTTTCTGCTGTATTAAATTTCAAGATTGAGGCAAACACCGCCGAGTCTATCCACAAAAATTACAAATTGCTCAAAAATGTTTCAAGCGAGAGAATTTTTGCCGAACTTAAAAAGATGTTATGTGGCACAGATATTTACCAAGTACTTATAAATTTTGCAGATGTTTTTTCTTTTATAATTCCGGAGGTTGAGCCTTGCCTGAATTTTAATCAAAACACCCCTCACCACAACAGGACTTTGTGGGGGCATATAGCCACTTCCGTTGATAATATTGAGCCTAATGCCGAGTTGCGTTTTGCTATGCTTTTGCACGATTTGGGCAAGCCGTTGGTTATGACAACTGACAAAAACGGCATATCGAGATTTATAGGTCATAACGAAAAAAGTTTTGAAATAGCCCAAAAGGTGCTAAAAAATTTAAGGTGTTCAAACAACTTTATTCAAACAGTCTCTGTTTTGGTTTTAGAACATGACAGGATATTTGCAAACAAAAAAAGCATAAAAAAATTTTTAGGTAAATATTCAGAGCAAACTTTTCTGCAAATTTTAAAAATTCGTGAGGCGGATATTTTAGCACAATCTGATTATATGAGGGACAAAAAACTACAAAATTTACAAAATGCAAGGGAAAATTACGCCCAGATAATAGCAGAGGATAACTGCTTTAAACTGTCCGACTTAAAGATTAACGGTGATGATTTAATAAAAATAGGCATAACAGATGGCAAGACAATAGGCAAGGTTCTGCGGGAACTGCTTGAAATGGTAATAAGCGAACAAATACCAAACAGCAGGCAGGAACTTTTAGATACGGCTAAGGTAATTTTGGGTGCTTTAAACTGATTTTGCCGGTCTATTATTATAAAATAAGCACATAGAATATAGCCCATATTTTTGTTTATTTATTTATAAAATTTTATGCAAGTAGATATAATTTTTAAAAAAATTAAAATATACTTGACTTTTTTAGTTTTTTATGGTATCATATCCAAGTAATCTGACGATTGCTATGCGTTGTTAGCTCAGTTGGATAGAGTGACTGGCTACGAACCAGTAGGTCAGGGGTTCGAGTCCCTTACAGCGCGCCAATCTACTCCTTGTATTTTATACAAGGAGTTTTTTGCTTTATATAATCAAAAATTAAACTTTAATGACATATTAAATAACTAAAATAGCACGATTTTTAAATTTTTAACATTTTACACAAAGAGGGAATAATCAAGTCCTTATCGGCTTTTTTAGTATTTTTTATCCAGATTACAACTATCGTTATAGCAATATTTATAAATTTTTAGGAATTTAATAAAAAAATAACCAAAATTAATTTAAATATTTATTAAGTATTGACAATATCTTTTAAAAAAGAGTATAATATTATATAAGTATATATTAGTTGTTGTTTTTATTTGGCATTTTTAAACTAATTTATCTATAATTTAGAAAAAGGAGAATAAACAATGAAAAAGAACAATGGTATGTTCAAGCGTTTGTTTGCAGGTTTGCTTACTGTCTGTATGATGTTAGCTACAACACCGTTTTCTGTATTTGCCGAAGATGGTATTACAACACCTATTGACTCATTTACAGAGCAAACAGTTGGTGATCCAGAGACTGCCGACATCGGGTGGACACAGGACCCAGTTACCGCAAAAGGTAGCGAAATTTGCACAGTAACAGAGGATGGCTGGTTGCATTTGGCATCTTGTTCAGACAATGGTAATGCTACTACCGGTGAAAATTTACCTGCTATCTTTGTTAGTGATGATATGGAATTTGCCGATGAGGGCTATATTCAATTTACTATGAAGTCCACAAGTCCAAGTACCGACCGTTTTGGTATATATCTCGGTTATACAGATGCAAACAACGGACTTTTCATAGGTTATGATAATTCAGGTTGGTTCTGGCAAAAATACGATGGCAGTACTAACGAATGGTACAGTGGTACAAGAGTTGCAACTCCTACCGCTAACACAGAGACAACCGTTAGAATTGAGTGGAGTAACAGGGCATTCACATTAACAGTTGGTGGTACAGCCGTATTTACTAACGAGAGTTTTGACGGACTTACCAATTTAGGTAAGGGTGTGGCTATCAAATGTGGCTCTTATGCAACAAGTAATGATGTAACTGATGTATATATCAAGGACATCAGTTCATCTCTCAAAACAGTTCAGCCAGAGGTTACTGATTTTACCTATGGTGATGTAGACTCTGATGGTGGGGTTAACTCAACAGATGCGACACTTGTTCTACAAAAATACGCAGGTATTTTAGCAAGTGCAGATTTTAACGAAAATGCTGCTGATGTTAATAATGATAATCAAATTAATTCCACCGATGCTACTTTGATTTTGCAATATTATGCGGGTATTATAAGCAAATTCCCTGCGGATACTTCCTCGGATATTCCTAATCCGGATATTGCAGATGATGCTGATGCAGTAGTACTCAAAACAGCCGATATGGAAGTTCAGGTTGATAGTACTTTCCCAAGAGTACACAAGTACACAATGCTTGGTGCTAATGCAGGTAAAGAGATTGCAGGCCAAACAGATGAACTTTCAACAATTACAATTAATAATGCTGATTTAACACCTCAAATTACTTCAAGTGTTTCTGATGATAAAACAAAGATTACCTACACAATTCCTTGTAAGGATATTACCAATAACATTGATTGTGTGCTTACAGCGGTAATCGAGGTAAAGGATAATACACTTAGCCTCCAATTTACAGATATTAAGAATAATCTTAATAACGAGGTTTATCCTGTAAAGACAATAGATATTCCTAATCACAGTTTAGTATCAGTTCAAAGTAATCAACAAAATGCTAACTTGATGGCGAATGTTATTTCTTCTATTACATATAGAGCAGGCGATACCTATATGGAATTGACAGATGATACCCAACCAATGAGCACCTCTTATTCTTATGCAGTAATTTCCAACAACGAACTTTCTGCATCAGTCGAGAGTAACACACTCTACGAGCGTTCAGGTGCAGGTTTAGGTTATGGCGGAATGACAGACGGCAACAACACCCGTGTTGCTGTTAATGTAGAGAACAAGGGCGACTGCAAATCTCTCAGCCTTGCAAGTTCACCTTGGGTATACGATACATTCCTTTCATCTTATGATGGTGAAAATACAAAGACATTTGTCGAATATTACGACAAAGAGAACGATATGCCTTATGTAAAGGTTGTCGTTACAGGCGATGAGAACGAGGACGGCGAAGTAAACTGGAACGATGGTGCTATCGCTTTCCGTTCAATTTCCCACTATATTGAGGGTTCAGAGTATGTTCCTGATAGAGTAACATACAGAATTGCTATGAACTTTGGTGGTCAGGCACAGAATCCTTTCCTCACAACTCTTGACAATGTTAAAAAGGTTGCCCTCCATACAGAAGGTATCGGTCAGGCAATTCTCCTCAAAGGCTACGGCAACGAGGGCCACGACTCAGGCCACCCAGATTACGCTGATATAGGCGAGAGAATTGGTGGAGCAGAGGATATGGTTACCCTCCTTGATGAAGGTAAGGAATATGGTGCTTATTTTGGTATCCATATAAATGCTTCCGAGATGTACCCAGAGGCAGATGCTTTCAGCGAAGAAATGGTTAAGAGAAATAATGACTCCGATAAGAGTCTCAGTTATGGCTGGAACTGGATTGACCAAGGTATAGGTATCAATGGTATTTTTGACCTTACTTCGGGCGAGAGAATGAACAGGTTCCAACAATTATATGATATTGTAGGCAACAAACTTGACTTTATTTACCTTGATGTTTGGGGTAACGCTACATCAGGTAACGAAGGAACAGTAACTACAAGAAACATTGGTGAACAAATCACAAGTTTTGGTTGGAGAATGGGCAACGAGTGGGGTACCGGCTTCGATTGGAACGCTACAATGCAACACTGGGCTGCTGACCTTGCCTATGGCGGTAATACCTCTAAGGGACACAACAGTGTACTTATGAGATTTATCAGGAACAGCGAGAAAGACTCTTGGGTAGCAGACTGCCCATCTTATGGCGGTGCTGCTAACGCTCCTTTACTCGGCGGTATGGAGATGTACG
>CAZZHP010000054.1:0-6050 GCA_964653925.1 uncultured Eubacteriales bacterium
AGATTACCTCGATTTTGCCTTTCCATTCGTAGTGTTTTTGTAGAGATTGCTGTCTAATATCCATATTTTCCTCCGTAGTTGTAAAATTACAACTTATATTTTAATTACATATTAGTGTTTAAAGATTATTTCAATATTGATTTAAGTGCTTCAACTCTGTCTGTTTGCTCCCAGCGAACAGATAAATCTTCTCTGCCGATATGTCCGTAGGCAGCGAGCGGTCGATACTTAGTAGTTTTAAGCTGTAAATCATTGATAATAGCGTTTGGTCTGCAATCAAACACTTGCTTAACAGCATTTGATATATCAATGTCCGAATATGCAGATGTTCCAAAAGTATCAACAAGTATAGATACAGGTTTAGCAACACCGATAGCATACGCAAGCTGAACCTCGCACTTTTTGGCAATTCCTGCGGCAACAATATTTTTGGCAATATATCTTGCATAATAGGCAGCACTTCTGTCAACCTTTGTAGGGTCTTTGCCGGAGAATGCACCACCGCCGTGTCTTGAATATCCACCATAGGTGTCAACAATAATCTTTCTGCCTGTAAGACCGCTATCGCCCACAGGCCCACCGATAACAAACCTTCCGGTAGGGTTTACAAATATTTTTGTTTCAGCATCAATATATTTACTCGGAATAATAGGGGAGATTACATATTTAATAATATCAGCCCTAATTTGTTCAAGTGTAACGCTGTCACTATGTTGTGTAGATACAACAACAGTATCGACCCTCTTAATATCATCACCATCATATTCAACGGTAACCTGTGTTTTACCGTCAGGACGCAGATAAGCGAGAGTGCCATTTTTGCGTACTTCCGCAAGTTTCTTAGCAAGTTTATGTGCTAATGATATAGCCATAGGCATAAGTTCAGGTGTTTCATCACAAGCAAAGCCGAACATCATACCTTGGTCGCCTGCACCAATTTGGTTGTTAAGGTCAATTTGGCCATCTTTTAATTCAAGTGCTTGATTTACACCCATAGCAATATCAGGCGATTGTGAGTCAATACTTGTCAAAACCGCACAGGTGTTGCCGTTAAAACCACATTCTTGGTTATCATAGCCAATGCTGTTAACCACATCTCTGACAACCTCATTAAAGTCAACATAGCAATTAGTAGTAATTTCGCCCATAATATGAATCATACCGGTTGTGGCTGTTGTTTCACAGGCAACATGGGCATCAGGGTCTTTTGCAAGAATTTCATCGAGAATTGCATCAGATATTTGGTCGCAAACTTTGTCAGGGTGTCCCTCAGTAACTGATTCAGAGGTAAATAATTTTCTGTTATCTGCCATTTTTAATCTTTCCTTTATATAAAATTTTATAATTTTGCAAAAATCAAGCCACCCTCAACCGAAGGTGGCTATGCAAAAACTCATCTTTCGGTAATACCGCAGGATTTAGCACCTTACAATAGCAGGTTGCCGGACTTCGTAGGGCCTGTCCCCTCAGTCGCTCTGGATAAGTGGTGTTCAATTTTATAACAACATACTGTGTATATTATACGACCTTATGCGGTGATTGTCAAGTGTTTTTGCAAGATAAGTCGATTCTTCCACTTTTTTCTGTTAAGGTGTACAGTTTTTTGGCTAATGTTTTAGAATAAATGTTCTTGTTTGCTCTCCAAACCCAGTTGCCACCAAGCGTAGATGGTGTGTTCATTCTCGCCTCTGAGCCTAAATTTAGCAAATCTTGCATTTGCACAATAGCATATTTAGCCTTTGACTTCCACGCTGTGCGTATCAGTCCCCAAGCAAAACTCTCGTTAGACCTAATCTTGCATACCTTTTTAACATATTCCTTTGTCCAATCACTAAGGGTTTGTTCCCAGCCAAGAACGGTGTCATTATCGTGAGTACCAATGTAGACAACGCAGTTATCAGTCTTGAAATTTTGTGGCAGGTAAGGGTTAGTTTCGCTGCCGTCAAAAGCAAATTCAAGGACTTTCATTCCGGCATATTTACTTTCTTCCAAAAGTTTAATAACGCTATCTGTCATAAAGCCCAAATCTTCGGCAATAATAGGTACATTACCGACAGACCGCCTTAATTTTTTAAAGAACTCTATATTCGGACCTTTTTTCCATTCGCCATTAATAGCATTTTCGGCAGGATAAGGGATAGAGTAATACTCATCAAATGCCCTAAAATGGTCTATTCGGGTTATGTCGTATAATTTTGATGCAGCTTTTATACGGGAGAACCACCATTTGTAGTTTGTTTCCTTTAAATATTCCCAATTATAGAGCGGGTTGCCCCAAAGTTGACCGGTTGGTGAAAAATAATCAGGAGGACAACCTGCGACAGCAGTCGGAGTGCCGTCTTTGTCAAGTTGAAAGACTTCCGGAGACGCCCAAGTGTCAGCACTATCCATAGCAACATAAATAGGCATATCACCGATTATCAAAATACCAAGGTTATTTACATATTCCTTAAAGGCCTGCCATTGTTCGTAAAATTTAAACTGAACGAACTTCCAGTAATTCACCTCATCACTTAGTAACTTTAAGTACTTTTTAATTGCCTTTGGTTTGTGCAATCTAATTTCGTCATCTTCCCATTCTGTCCAAGACTTCATACCAAAATAGGCCTTAACAGACATATATAGTGAGTAATTATCAAGCCATTTTGAGTTTTTTGAGCAAAATTCCTCAAATGGAATTTTGTCTTTAACTTTTGTCAAAAAGTTATTATAAGCAATTCTAAGCACCTTAAATCTATTGTTATATAACTTTTCGTAGTCAATTTTGTTATCACAGCCAAAGTCAATGTTGCGTAAATCTTTTTTAGACAATAATTTTTCGGCACATAAAATATCCAAATCTATAAAATACGGATTACCCGCATAACTTGAAAAAGATTGATAAGGCGAATCACCGTAACTTGTAGGACCAATAGGGAGAATTTGCCAATATTTTTGTCCGGCACTTTTTAAAAAGTCTGCAAATTTCCTTGTTGCCTCGCCGATAGTACCTATTCCATAAGGTGATGGAAGGGCAGATATAGGCATCAAAATTCCCGAAAATCTTTGCATATTTATCTCACTCCTAATATAATTTAATTACGCTTTATGAGTCTTATTTTAACAGAAAAAAGCCTAATAAACAATATAAAATACTAAATTTCCAAATATTTTTAAAAAAATTTTTATAAATATACAAGAAATATTAACTTTCCTATTGAAAAATTCTGAAATATTGATATAATAATAATGCAAACGTTTTCATTTTTACAATATTTTTACAATATTATACTATTTAGATGGGAGGTACAGTTTGTGGCTTGGTTCTTTTGTGACGAACAGATAAATTCTAATACCTACACTTTTAGTGGCGAAAACGCACATCATATAAGCAAATCTTTGCGTATGAATATAGGCGAGGAATTAACATTGTGTTCTTGTTACAAAACAGAGTTCACTTGCAGAATATCCGATATTACTCAGGATACAGTAACAGTTGATATTATTTCGCAAAAACTCTGCGAAAACGAGCCAACAATAAAGGTAACGCTGTTTCAGGCACTTACCAAAGGTGACAAAATGGATATGATTATCCAGAAGGCAGTCGAACTTGGCGTGACCGAGATAGTACCTGTACTTACATCAAGATGTGTATCAAGGCCGGATAGCAAATCTTTTTCAAAAAAACTTGTGCGGTTCCGAAAGATTTCCCAACAGGCTGCTATGCAATCTCGCAGAGGAATTATCCCTAAAATTACAGAACTTATGAATTTTGCGGAGGCGGTTAAATATAGCCGTACCCTTTCTAAGAGTTTGTTGTTTTACGAGGGTGGTGGCGAGAGTGTAAAATCACTTGTAAATACTGCCGATACCTCAATAGGCATATTTATTGGTAGCGAGGGTGGTTTTTCTAACGAAGAAGTAAGTGTAATTAAGGATAATGGCGGTCATACTGCCACACTTGGCAAGAGGATACTTCGTGCTGAAACAGCACCTCTTGCAGCTTTGAGCGTAATTATGTTCCAAACAGGGAACTTTGAATAAAACCTATATAAATAATATTAAAGTGATATACAAAGTGTGTCAGGAAAGGACTGCGATTATGATAGGTATAATATGTGCTATGGCCATTGAAGTAGATGGTATAAAACAAAATATGAATGATACGGAATTATTAACTATAGCCGGTATGACATTTATGCAAGGCAGTATAGATAGTGTAGATGTTGTCTGCGTAGAGTGTGGTATTGGCAAGGTAAATGCTGCTATATGTACACAGCTTATGATAGATATATTTAAGCCATCTGTAATTATAAACAGCGGTGTTGCTGGGTCCTTGTCAGAGGAACTCAAAATAGGTGATATTGTTATATCTACCGATGCAGTACAGCACGATATGAATATGACCGCTTTTGGCGACGAGAGGGGCAAAATTTATCTTTCCGGTGATGACACAGTACTTTCTATCCCAGCGGACAAAGAAGTATCAAACAAAATGTTCACTGCCTGCTCATCTTTGGCGAATACAAAGGTGGTTATGGGCAGAATTGCAACAGGAGATATTTTTATTGATTCAACGGAGAAGAAACTTAAACTTAACAAAATGTTTAATGCCGTTGCTTGTGAGATGGAGGGCGGTGCAATAGCACAAACCTGTTACCGCAACAATGTTCCGTTTACAATTTTACGCTGTATCTCAGATGATATTACTCAGGCAACAGGTATGGACTATATGCAATTCAGAAAATTAGCGGCAGATAAGTCAGTCAAAGCAATTAAGCAATACATAGAATGGCTTGTTTGAGGGTTAATATAATAAATTTTATAGATGGGAGTTTACTTAGCAATGTTAAATACAGAAAATTCTATTAAAAAACATGCCAATAAGCAAATAATATCAAACGAAACATATAATTTGGTTGATGTTATTAAGTTTATTTGTTCCTATTTAGTTCTGAGTATTCATGCTTTTGGTAATAGTTCATACAGCGATAATGTTATTTTAGGTAACATACTTTTTTATCTTCGTAATTATATAGCAAGAATAGCAGTACCATTTTACTTTGTTGCTGCTGGTTTTTTCCTGTTTAAAAAAGTTGATTTGGACAACTTTGATTTTTCCGTAATCAAGAATTATGTGTTTAAAATACTTAGATTGTACGGAACTTGGATGATACTTTTATTTATTCCTAATTGTTCATACCCATTGTGGTATTTAGGAGCACTAGTGGTTGCAGTTTTGTTAGTTAGTTTTATGTTATATAAGAAAGTATCAATCAAGAATATAGTTGTGTTATCTACGCTACTATATGTTATTGGTTTGTTTGGTGATTCCCTAGGCAAATTATTTGATTATAAAATTTTTAACTATTCTTTAGGTCTGTATAACTCATTATTCAAGAACACAAAGAACGGCGTATTTTTCGGGTTCATATTTGTTGTTATTGGAATGATATTTGCTAAGAAAAAATTTTTTATAAATAAAAAATTAGCTATATTAGGATTAATCTTGTCATTTGTTGGTTTATTTTTTGAGGTTTTTATTACAAAAATTAAAGATGTATCATTAGATTACAGTATGAGAATATTTTTATTACCGCTAACTTTCTTCTTATTTTATATTGCAATAAATATAAAGTTAAAACCAAATAAAATTTATAAAAAATTGAGAATTATCGGTATGATGGTATATTATACGCATACGCTTGTACAGTTTTTGTTGTTAAATGAATATTTGTCAATATTTGTTACAAAAGTATTTAACGTAAATTTTTTGGGCAATTCTATAGTTATCTACGTTCTATCTATCATAATAACAACTATAATTGCTGTCATAGTAGAACGCATGTCACATAAACCCAAGATCGGAAATGTTATTAAATATCTATATTCATAATCAATTACAAATGCGTGGTAATCACCACGCATTTGTTTTAATATATCCAAATTATAAATCACCCAAAATCGACCTTAGTTATTTTAGTAGCCAGATAGAATTCACATAGAACTAAAAAAATCTAAATTGCAATATCAAATAGGACACTTTTAAAAATAAAATCAGAGCAATGGTA
>CAZZHP010000055.1:0-6039 GCA_964653925.1 uncultured Eubacteriales bacterium
TTACGGTGGCAAGCAAACAACACTTGACGCTATTAAATAATTTAAACTAATACCCCAAAAATTCCGTTGTTTAAATGCCAACGGAATTTTTATTTTTTAATAAAAGTGTTGTTTTATTTGTTATTTTGTGTTATTATTATGTTGTTGATTTATTCAAAAAGAAAGATTGATAAATTTGAGGTTTTGTTATGATTGAGATCAAAAATCTATCCAAAAAATTCCACACTACCGATGGTGATTTTGAGGCACTCAAAGATGTGTCGCTCACTATAAACAATGGCGATATTTACGGTATTATCGGTATGAGTGGTGCAGGCAAGAGTACGCTCGTAAGGTGTATAAATATGTTGGAGCGTCCGACAGACGGCTCTGTTATTATAGATAATGTTAATATTGGGGAATTATCCAAGAAGCAACTTCGTGAGCAGAGAAGAAAAATTACAATGATTTTTCAGGGCTTTAACCTGCTTATGCAACGAAATTGCCTCAAAAATGTTTGTTTCCCTCTTGAACTTGCAGGTGTCAAAAAGGCAGACGCAAAAAAAAGGGCTATGGAATTACTCGAAATTGTAGGGCTTAAAGATAAGGCTAAGTCATATCCGGCACAATTATCAGGTGGACAACAGCAAAGGGTTGCTATCGCAAGGGCATTGGCAACCGACCCAGAGATTTTGCTTTGCGATGAGGCAACCTCCGCACTTGACCCAAATACAACTAATTCTATACTCGAACTTATCAGGGATATTAACCAAAAACTCGGTATTACTGTCATTATAATAACCCACCAGATGAGTGTAGTCGAGACAGTTTGCAACCGTGTTGCTATACTTGATAACGGTAGAGTTGTCGAACAAGGTGCTGTGAGCGAGGTTTTCTCACACCCTAAGTCAGATGTTGCCCGTAAACTTGTGTTTCCGGAGGGTAATTTTGAGCCGATTATAACACCGGATAGCAACCAAAGCTTTATTAGAGTTGTATTTAACGGTGCTGTTGCTGCCTCAACACCTATGATAGCACAAATGGCGACCCAAACGGGGATAGAGGCGAATATTGCCTATGCCTCGACCCGCAGTATAAGCGGTAAGGCATACGGCTCAATGCTGTTGAGTATTACAGGCGACAAGGCAAAGGTTGGACAGGCGATAGATTATATCACACAGACAAAGGATGTTTTGGTAGAGGAGGTTAAATTAAATGTTCAATAATTTATTTGCCCCAGAGGTAGTCGCAGAGGCGGTAGAAATTATAAAAACAGAGTTCCTGTTGGCAATTTGGGAGACAGTATATGTTACATTAGTATCAACTCTATTTGCAATAATCATAGGTTTGCCTCTTGGTGTACTGCTTGTAGTCGGCGAAAAGAATGGTGTGTTGCCATTACCAAAGTGGTTTATGAGCGTGCTCAATGTCTTTATTAACCTTTTGCGTTCGGTGCCGTTTTTAATTCTTATGATTTTAGTTTTCCCGTTGTCAAGGGCTATCGTTGGTACAACAGTAGGTACAGTCGCATCTATTGTACCACTCGTTATAGCGGCGTTCCCGTTTATCGCAAGGCTCGTAGAGGGCAGTTTGAGGGAGGTTAACCCTAATACCATCGAGGCAACTCAAAGTATGGGTGCGTCGCCTTCGCAGATTATTTTTAAAGTTATGATTCCCGAGAGCCTTCCATCACTTATATCTAACGCAACTATTGCCGTAACAACAATACTTGGTTATTCCGCAATGAGTGGTATTATCGGCGGCGGCGGTCTTGGCAAAATTGCTATCAATTATGGATATTACCGTTACAAATACCTTATTATGATTTTGGCGGTAATTGTGCTTATTGTCCTTGTAGAGATTTTCCAGAGAATTGGCACAAAATTAGCCACAAAATCTGATAAGAGATTAAAAAATAAGTCTAAATAAATTATACCTCAATAATACCTCCCAAAGTTTTTTGGGAGGTTGTTTTTTATAATTATCTTATATTTCAAAACGCAATACTATAATAGAATATTTATAATGACAAATTAAATGTAGGGGAAAAGTATATCAAAAACTTGGCGAAAATAAATTAACAAAACAAAAAAGGTAACACATAGTGCTACCTTTGTAATTCTTTGGTGGGAGAAGGTGGATTCGAACCACCGAAGTCACTGACAACAGATTTACAGTCTGCCCCCTTTGGCCACTCGGGAATTCTCCCATATAATAAGGTTGCTATTAGTAGCAACCTTATGTCCTGATGGAGCTGGTGGACGGACTTGAACCCCCGACCTGCTGATTACAAATCAGCTGCTCTACCAACTGAGCTACACCAGCTTATTCAGTTTGCACTCGGAATTTCCGACCGCCTTTATATAGTACCACAAAATAGTCAAATTGTCAACACTTTTTTTGAAAAAATTTCTTTTTAGATGAATTTCAAACAGCACAAATTAATGATAAAATAGGTAGGTAATGGGCTATTTTAAGGTTATCGGTACAAATTTATTTGTGTTCTTTTTGTTTCTTTTGCCGTTTAATTACCTTTAATCTTGTAAATTCTTCCCGTTCTTTTTCATCTAATGCATCGGTGATAAACTTTATTTCTTCTGTAAAGCGTGGAATTATAATATTTTTAAGTGCGTTTGCTCTCTTTTGAGATTTTTTAATAGAAACAGAGAGCCTGTAAATACTATTCTCAACCTCTGCAAGTTGTACGGTTAGTTCCTTAACTCTGTTAAATTCTATATAAGCCATATCAAGATTAGAGTTTGTAGAGTAAAGGCCAAAATACGGTGTGTAATTTTGCTGACTTTTATCTGTATCTAAAATCGGAATTTCAACACCCATAACACTCCTGTATTTCAGGCTAAGGCTGTCATCAATAGGCACGCTGTAAGTAATTTCATCACAATAGCCAAGTGTAATGTTCGCAATTTGCAATAGCCTATAAGCATTTGCATAAGTGGCATCTATTTTAGATTGAATTTCATTAGCCTTGTCAATAAGGGCCATCATCTCTCTAATTAAGATATTTCTCTTTTTATCCAAAAGTTCGTAACCTACCCTTGCAAGGTTCAATGATTTTTTTATATTCATCAAGTTGCCTTTGGTCGGTACTATTTGATTAGACATAATCACGCCTCACTATTTATATAGTATTTGTCAAGTATCTCATCATCAACACGGTCAAGTTCACAGCGTGGTAATGTGGATAACAACTTCCAACCTAAATTCAGGCTTTGCTCAATGGTTCTGTTTTCGTAAAAATCTTGATTAACAAACTCTCCCTCGAACAATTTGCCAAATTCAATATACTTTTTATCTATCGGGGATAGTTCTTCTTCGCCTATAACAGATGCAAGCGAGCGAGCGTTAATTACATTTGAATAAGATGCAAAAAGTTGATTTGCAAGTGCAGAGTGGTCAGCACGGGTGAACCCGTCGCCAATGCCGTCCTTCATAAGTCTTGAAAGTGATGGTAAGATATTTACAGGCGGATAAATTCCCATACCTTGTAACCCTCTGTCAAGCACAATTTGTCCTTCTGTAATATATCCCGTAAGGTCAGGCACAGGGTGGGTAATATCATCATTAGGTAATGTCAAAATCGGTATTTGTGTTACACTGCCACTATGACCCTTAATCATACCTGCCCTTTCGTATATAGCGGCGAGGTTTGAGTACAGATACCCAGGGTAACCTTTTCTTGCCGGAATTTCGCCCTTAGAAGAACTAAATTCACGCAGAGCCTCAGCATAAGATGTCATATCTGTCATAACAACCAATATGTGCATATCGAGTTCAAACGCAAGATATTCCGCAATAGTTAACGCACAGGCAGGGGTGAGTATACGCTCGATGATAGGGTCATTAGAAAGGTTAAGTAACATTACAACCCTCTGCAAAACACCGCTCTCCTCAAAACTTTTGCGGAAGTACTCGGCAACATCATTTTTAACGCCCATAGCGGCAAAAACAATGCCAAAGTTATCGGCGTTTGCACCGCTGACCTTTGCTTGCCGAACAATCTGTACGGCAAGTTCGTTGTGCTTCATACCCGAACCTGAGAAGATAGGCAGCTTTTGCCCACGGATAAGTGTTATAAGCGTATCTATTGTGGATATACCTGTATTTATGTAATTTCGTGGGTAAATTCTTGATGCAGGGTTAATAGGCGTGCCGTTGATGTTTGCATATTTTTCGGGGTAAATATCGCCAAGACCGTCAATAGGTCTGCCTGCACCGTCAAGTACACGGCCGATAATCTCAGGTGATAGAGGAATTTCCATAGGGTGACCTGTAAGGTGCGTCTTTACACCTTTAAGGCTGATAGATTTTGTCCCCTCAAAAACCTGTACGACTATTCTTTCGCCATCAATTTGTACAATTCTGCCTTGCTTTATAGTTCCGTTTTCGAGTTTAATATCAACTATTTCTTCAAAGGAGGCAGACTTAACTCCGTCTATAACGATAAGTGAGCCGTTTATCTCCTTAACTCCTAAGTAATCTATAACCATTTGGCAACTCCTCACTTAACTGTAAGCAATTTTGTATCAATGTCAGCTATATAGTTGTCAAACATTGATAAATCATTGTTTGGAATATTGTATTTCATTTTTGTAAGTTTATCAAACAAACCTAATTCTGTTATACAAGATATAGGTATACCTGCCGAGATAAGTTTTTTGGTCTGGTTATGTAAATACAGAATAGTTTTCATCATCAACAGTTGCTTTTCAAGCGGTACAAAGGTATCATCAGCGTGAAAGGCATTCTGTTGCAAAAATCCTACCCTTATTACACGGCAAGTTTCGATGATAAGTTTTTGGTCATCAGGCAATACATCAGAGCCAATAAGTTTAACTATCTCCATAAGTTTGCTTTCTTCCTGCAATAAGGCAGAGATTTGGTTACGGCACTTTATAAATTCCGCACCGACATTTTCTTCAAACCAATTATCAAGGTCAGCAAAATATTCGCTGTAACTGTCTATCCAGTTTATAGCAGGGTAATGTCTTGAATAGGCAAGGTTTTTGTCCAATGCCCAGAAGCAACGGGTAAAACGCTTTGTGTTTTGCGTTACAGGTTCACTAAAATCTGCTCCCTGAGGGGATACAGCACCGATGATTGTAATAGAGCCTTCACTGCCTGATAAATTTTCGACTCTACCTGCTCTCTCGTAAAATTCAGAAAGTCTTGACGGCAAATAAGCAGGGAAGCCTTCTTCGGCAGGCATTTCTTCGAGTCTACCCGATATTTCACGCAGAGCCTCTGCCCAACGGGAAGTCGAGTCAGCCATCATAGCAACATGGTAACCCATATCACGATAATACTCCGCAAGCGTTATACCTGTATATATAGAGGCCTCACGGGCAGCAACAGGCATATTAGAGGTGTTGGCAATAAGTATAGTCCTGTCAGTCATAGGTCTGTTAGATTTAGGGTCTATAAGTTCCGAAAATTCATTGAGAACCTGACTCATCTCGTTGCCACGCTCACCGCAACCAACATAAACTATAATATCGGCATCGCACCACTTAGCAAGTTGATGTTGAGTCATAGTCTTGCCTGTACCAAAGCCACCGGGGATAGCGGCAGTACCGCCTTTGGAAATAGGGAATAGGGTATCAATAATTCTTTGCCCCGTAATAAGCGGTATATTAGTTGAAAGCCTCTTTTTAATAGGGCGAGGTTGTCTGATAGGCCATTTTTGACAAAGTGTCAAGTTGTGTTCTGTGCCGTTGTTATCCTCTATTGTTATAATAGTATCATTAACGGTATATTGACCATCGGGCATAATTTTGGTAACTTTGCCTGATAAATTAGGGCTAACCATAACTCTATGCTCTATGATAGGTGTTTCGGGCAGTGTAGCGTAAATATCGCCACCGTTAAGCCAATCACCTAAGGATACGCATATTTTAACATTCCATAATTTTTTCTCATCAAGCGAGGTAACAGATGCACCACGGTTCAAAAAAGCACCGTATTCACTCTCGATAGCCTTTAAAGGCCGTGCAATACCATCATAGATATTATCAATTATACTAGGGCCAAGCGTAACATTCA
>CAZZHP010000056.1:0-6014 GCA_964653925.1 uncultured Eubacteriales bacterium
TCAATTTCTAAACTTGCGTTTCTGTCTACCAAGATATTTATAACAGAAGGCGAAACTAAGGAAGAAATCTCAAACCCGCTCTTTATACTTGACTTTTTAGCAGATAACGCCAAGGTGTATTTTCCAGTAGATGTTATAGTGTTAGTTTGTTCGGCATACACAATTATATCATCTTTTGTAACAGAGCCAACGGTTAATCTGTTGCCGGTTATTTCTACTGAGGCGGTTATATCCTCTCCGTCAAAAATAGCCAGCGAGTTGTTCACTGCCTGCGTCGGTAAATCAATAGTGATAGGTATGTCTGTTATTACTGTTGTAATTTCATTATTAGGGTTAAAACTAACGATTATCCATAATGCCAGAGATATAAGTATAGATGCAATCAAATGCTTTTTTTTGCTGTTAAGAAGATTATTAATCATTGTCTTTGCCACTCCTTTTCATTTTAGAGAACAAGGATAACAAATCTTTCTCTTCATTTTCACCTATTACAAGGTCGGTTAATCGCTTATGTAATGAATTACGGTCAAAACCCTGCTCCAAAACACCGCTGTTGGCAATAGATATTGTGCCTGTTTCCTCCGAAACAACAAGAACAATAGCATCGCTGTATTCACTCATTCCCAAAGATGCCCTGTGTCGAGTACCAAGGTTAGAGTCAACATTTTTGCTGTTAGTCAGTGGCAATATACAGCCAGCAGAATGTATTAGCCCATCTCTTATTATGCAAGCACCGTCGTGCAAAGGGGCTTTGTTAAAGAATATGTTACCAAAAATTGATACAGATGTCAAACAATCAAGTATAGTACCGGTTGATGCTATATCGGACAATTTAACATTCCTCTCAAATACTATCAAAGCACCTGTCTTAGAGTGGCTAAACATTATTGCAGCATCAGATACATCTGATATTGCCTTTTTTTGTGCCTCTAATGTGTTATTATTTTTGTTTTGAGAGAATAACATCATAATAGATTTGTTAGAAACCTTGCTCGTACCTATCCTTTCCAGAGCCTTTCGTAATTCCGGCTGAAATATAATAACAAGTAAAATAACCGAAAACTCGAAGAATGTCTTTAACAAATATGTCAACATCGAAAGCTCAAACAAGGAGGAAAAGAAATACGCAACAAGCAACAGTAATAGACCTCGGATAAGTTGTGATGCCCTTGTCTCCTGTACGATTTTAAGAATATTATAAACAACAAAAGAAATAGCAATAATATCAATCAAATCTTTAAATTCAAAAGTTTTTGTTATAGATAATAAATTACTCAACCATTGAGAAATTAGTTCCATTACAGGTCCCCCAATCAGTTTTATACTAATATTTTAACACATTTAAAAATAATTGCAATATTATTTACAAATAAATTTATATAATTTTTATGAAAAATATAATTATATACTATTTAATATTACAAATTTTAGGTTTAATATTAATTTTTTGCTCTTTTAATATCAAAAACAACAATAATTATTTTTTATATAATGATGTATAAAACAAGCCTATGGCTAATAGAATGTAGCATAGACTTGCATTAAAGGAGAGAAAATAATGGACTATACACTCAAAGAACACTCTATTAGCACAGCAACAACCCTACTTGATACAGTAGTACAGCAGGTTGTTGATACTGATTTAACATTACCTGATTATTGTCCTGATATCCAAAAGATACTCAAATGTACTATGAAACCAAAAATATTTACCAAAAATATTATGGGCGGACAATTACAAGTCGATGGCACAACGGAAATCAAAATTATTTATTGTGACGGCATAAAGAGTCATTTTCGTGTTTGCGAACAGATGATACCGTTCTCTGTTACATTACCAATCAAGAACTTAACCGACAATTTTATATCATTTGTAAATACAAAGGTAGAGTACATAAATTGCAGGGCATTAAGCCCACGCAAACTTGTAATTCGTGGAGCATTCTCATTGTATGCAAAGATTATTTCCAAAAAGGAAACAATGCTTTATTCGCCGTCAGATGAAGCAAACCTCCAAACCAAAACCACCCCGATAGAAGTTATGGACATTGTCGCATTTTCGCAAGATGAATTACCTATAAATGAACAAATAGTCTTATCAAACAAACCGTCAATAGAATCTATACTCAAAACATCATTAGAGATAAGTAGCATCGAGTACAAAACAATACCGTCTAAATTATTAATAAACGGCGAGTTAAATTTAAAAATGCTATACCTTGCCGATTTAGATACAGGTGCTTTGCAAAACATCGACTATATTTTGCCATTTAGCCACATTATAGCCTCTGACGGACTTAACGAAGATGTAATAACTAATGTTAAGGGAGAAATATCCAACTACGAGGTTCGCTTCCGTCCTGACAGTAATGACTCCAATCCAGAGATTACTCTTGATGCAAAGATAAACTTTACAGTAGTCGGCTACAACAAGATTAACCTTGACATTATCGAAGATGCTTTTTCTAATAAATGCCAGACCGATATAAACTTTTCTAAGCAAACTTTGCTCAAAGATATAAACTCTGTAAAAGAAACCATTATGCACAAGGCAAGCATAAATACAGATGGCATTGACCTAAACGAGGTTATCGAGGTCAGCAACGAGTCCTGTAATGTTACTACCGCAATTAGTGATGATTCCGTATCTGTCAACGGCAAGATGAACATATCAATCTTTGCAAAGGACAGCGAGGGAATACCTCTCTACATAGAGAGAATGGTTGAATTTAATCACAAGATTTCCTCTAATTCGCTCTATAACAATGTCGAGGATATAACTGCGACTGTTGGTTCTATCAGTTATAGGTTGGCTGATAACAAGGGCATAGAGTTAAGGTGCGAAATAAAATTAAAGGCCACCCTTGCAAATTCGGAGTTTTGCAATTTTGTTTCTTCGGTTACTGAGAATGAGGATATGCAATATTCTAAATCTAAGGCAGCCTTGACTATTTATTTTGCTCATAAGGGCGAGAGCGTCTGGAATATAAGCAAGAGTTATCATTCAAACTATCAGGCAATGCTCGAAGAAAATGATATAAAATCAGAATTTTTAACAGAGGCAAAAACCTTGTTAATACCATTGATTTGAGGGGGCTAACAATATGCAGGAAAGAAATATTTACCAAGATATATCCGCCAGAACAGATGGCAATATTTATATAGGTGTAGTCGGACCGGTGCGTACAGGTAAATCAACCTTTATTAAGCGTTTTATGGATACGGTCGTTATACCTAATATTGAGGATAGCGACAAACGCAGGAGGGCAACCGACGAGTTACCGCAATCTTCCGGAGGCAAGACAATAATGACAACCGAGCCTAAATTTATACCAGAAGATGCAGTAGAGATAAAACTTGACAATAATACAAGTTTTAGGGTTAGAATGATTGACTGTGTCGGTTATGTAGTTGACAGTGCTTTGGGTTATATGGAGGACGAAGAACCTCGAATGGTCAAGACCCCTTGGTACAATGAAGAAATATCGTTTGATGAGGCAGCCGAGATAGGCACTAACAAGGTTATAACAGAACACAGTACAATAGGCTTGGTTATTACAACAGATGGCAGTATCAGTGATATTCCCCGCGATGAATACGAAGAAGCAGAAAAGAGAGTTATCAGCGAATTAAAAGGGATAAACAAGCCGTTTGTAATTTTGCTCAATTCTGCCGACCCGCTTGCAACCGAGACCCAAAACCTCGCCCAAAAATTAAGTTATGAGTATCAAGTGCCGGTAATGCCTGTTAGTTGTTTAAGCCTTGATGATAACGAAATCAAGCGTATATTAGCACAGTTGTTGTTTGAATTTCCTATCAGAGAAATCAAGATAGACTTGCCTAAATGGATATTATTGCTCGAAAAAAATCATTGGTTGCGTTCGGGTATAATTGATGCTGTCAAGAATAATTGCTTTAACATCGAGAAAATACGGGAAATATCCGATATAACCGATAAGTTGGGCAAGATGGACTATATAAGTAACAGCAAAATATCTGCCTTAGATTTGGGTAGGGGCGAGGCAACCTTGCAATTATCTATCCAAGATGAACTTTTCTATAAGGTTATTTCAGAGAAAACCGGCTTGAATGTAGCCGACGAGAGCGATTTAATCGAGTGCGTTTATGATTTGGCACAAAAGCAAAAACAATTTGACAAAATCGCACAGGCTTATGAACAAGTGCAAGAAACAGGTTACGGTATAGTTATGCCGACTATGGAGGAACTCAAACTCGAGGAGCCACAAATTATTAAACAAAGCGGTAAATACGGCATAAGACTCAAAGCGTCAGCACCGTCTATACACATGATGAAAATTCAGGCAACAGCAGAGGTTACCCCAATAGTGGGCAGTGAACAACAGTCAGAGGAACTTGTAACATATATGCTTAATGAGTTTGAGGAAAATCCTGTTAAAATATGGGAGTCCAATATTTTTGGCAAATCTGTTCACGAACTTGTAAACGAAGGACTTCACAATAAATTATATCGTATGCCAAACGACGCACGAAACAAACTCACACAAACAATACAAAAGATTATCAACGAGGGTTGCAACGGCTTAATCTGTATTATTATTTAATGTGTATATAATATTGAACATTTTAAATGGGGAAGATAGTAAATATATCTAACATTTTACACAAAAAACAAAAAGTTAAAAAAACTCCATAAATTTTGTTGAAAATTTTTCTAATTTGATGTATAATACTATTTATGTACAATGTTTTTATGGAGGAACTTAATATGTCTGACAAAATTACAATCTCTGCTACTGTATTGATTACAGGACTTGTTGTTGTGTTTGCAGTTTTGTTTTTACTTATTTTTATTCTAAAAGCCTACGGCAAGATTTTTGTATCATTAGATACTAAGAATAATAACAAAACAAACGCTTCCCAACCAACCTCAAACGCTGGAACACAGGCTATTGCACAACCAACACAGTTAGGTGCTCCTAATGAGGTTATAGCAGTAATTGCAGCGGCGGTTGCTTCTATGTACGGTCAAAATGCAAAAATTAAAAGCGTAAAAAGAATTTCCAAACCCGAAAGAAATGTTTGGTTTACTGCCGGCGTTTTAAATAATACCAGACCTTTTTAAAGAAGTTAGCTATCGTATTTGGAAAGGATTTCGAAAATTGTGGTAATTGTTAATGGATTTATTGATGCCTTAAAAGGACTTTGGGCTGATTCAAGCTTTAATGTTCTTACATGGCAGAACTATGTGATGATTGCAGTTGCATTATTTTTGATGTACCTTGCAATCAAAAAAGAGTACGAACCGCTGCTTATGTTGCCGATAGCTTTTGGTATGCTTTTGGTGAATCTCTATCCCGATATTAGTGCGGCACCATCGACTGAACTTGTTCCGGTTGAACAATACTTGGCTGAGCATATAGGGCAGACCGTAACTTATGCCAAAACTATTTTGAACGGTGTAGAATATTACAATGTCCCTACCTATGGCGGTTTGTTCTATTATTTGTATCAGGGTGTTAAACTCGGTATTTACCCTCCGCTTATATTTTTGGGAATAGGTGCGATGACGGACTTTGCTCCGCTTATTGCTAATCCATCAAGTTTTTTGCTTGGTGCAGCGGCACAACTCGGTATCTTTTTAACATTTATCGGTGCTATTTTTCTGGGCTTTACAGGTGCTCAGGCAGGTGCGATAGGCATTATAGGCGGTGCAGATGGCCCAACAGCCATTTATGTAACCACCAAACTTGCTCCTGAATTACTCGGACCTATTGCCGTTGCCGCATACTCGTATATGGCACTTGTTCCTGTTATCCAGCCACCGATAATGAAGTTATTTACAACTAAGGAAGAACGCAGTATTGTTATGAAGCAACTCCGCCCTGTATCCAAGGTCGAAAGAGTTATTTTCCCTATTGTAGTTGTAATTTTGATTTCATTATTCCTCCCAAGTGCAGCACCGCTTGTAGGTATGCTTATGCTTGGCAATTTGTTCAGGGAGAGTGGCGTTGTTGACAGAATTTCAAAAGCCG
>CAZZHP010000057.1:0-5828 GCA_964653925.1 uncultured Eubacteriales bacterium
TTTTAAGTTTCGCTAACAATATTCATACACCTGACGGCGGTATGCACGAGGAGGGCTTCAAGCGTTCGTTGACAAAAGTAATGAACGATTATGCCCGCAAATTTAACAAACTCAAAGAAAATGACAAAAACCTCACCGGCGAAGATGTGCGTGAGGGCTTGACTGTTATTATCAGTGTCAAGGTCAAAGAGGCACAGTTTGAGGGTCAGACAAAGGCCAAACTCGGCAATACTGAGGTCAGGACCTTGGTTGACAGACTTATACAGGACAAACTTTCTGTTTATCTTGAAGAAAATCCTGCTGTTGCAAAGGCGATTTTTGAAAAGGCACTTGCTTCGTCCCGTGCCAGAGAGGCAGCACGCAAGGCCCGTGAGAGCGTAAGGCGAAAGTCTGCACTCGAATCGGCACAATTACCAGGTAAACTTGCCGATTGTCAGTCCAAGGACTGTACCGAAACAGAGATTTACATAGTAGAGGGCGACTCTGCGGGTGGCTCTGCAAAAGGTGGCAGAGATAGAAGGTTTCAGGCTATTTTGCCTCTTTGGGGTAAGATGTTGAATGTTGAAAAAGCAAGACTTGACAAGGTTTACGGCAACGAAAAGTTAACACCTGTAATTACTGCATTGGGTAGCGGTATTGGCTCGGAGTTTGATTTGTCAAAATTAAGATACGGCAAAGTTATAATTATGGCAGATGCCGATGTTGACGGCTCGCACATCAGGACACTTTTGTTGACATTCTTTTTTAGATATATGCGTCCGCTTGTCGAGGAAGGCCATGTCTACCTTGCACAGCCTCCGCTTTATAGAATTACCAAGAACAAAGAGCATTTTTACGCATATTCAGATGCCGAGCGAGATGCAATCTTGCGTACAATTAATGGCAAAACTGATGTCCAACGCTACAAGGGTCTTGGTGAGATGGACTCCGACCAACTTTGGGATACAACTATGAACCCAGAAACCCGTACTATGTACCGTGTTACACTTAGTGATGCCGAGGCAGCTGATGAAACATTCAGTATACTTATGGGTGATAAGGTCGAACCTCGTAGGGAGTTTATTGAGCAAAACGCTAAATATGTTGAAAATTTAGACATTTAATCTACATAATTCGACACAATAGTTTATTATTTACAATTATACTAAGTATTGTAAAAATTTTAATAAAAAAATCACAAAAAACACTTGTAATAGAACATAAATTATGATATACTGAAAAAATAAGATATACAAGGAGAATATAATGAGGGTAATTACAGGAATTGCAAGAGGAAAAAGGCTCGAAACCCTTGAAGGTAATGATGTCAGACCTACTACCGATATGGTCAAAGAGGCTGTATTTTCTATAATTCAATTCCAAATCGAAGGGCGGAAGTTCTTAGATTTGTTTGCCGGTTGCGGACAAATAGGTATCGAGGCTATCAGCCGTGGGGCAGAGGTTGCTTATTTTGTTGACCAAAGTCGTAACTCTCAACTTGTTATCGAAAAAAATATAAGGGAGACAAACTTTTCTGATAAGTCTAAGATTGTGCGTTCCGATGCCCTGTCATTTATCAAAAATTTTGACGGTAAATTTGACATAGCATATCTTGACCCACCGTATAGATTAAATCTTATCGAGGAATGTTTGCCTTATGTTGCTGACAAAATGAACAAAACGGGCATAATCGTCTGCGAAACAAGTATTGATAGGCAGTTGCCTGACTGTGCCGGTGATTTTGTACTAAATCGTGAGTACCGTTACGGCAAAATTAAGGTTGCAACTTATATTTGCAAACAAGATTGATTTTACCTGCAAGTCAATTAAATTTAATTTAGTTAAATGGAGAAATGTTTTGAAAAAAATCGTAATTTGCCCTGGTAGTTTTGACCCTGTAACTTTGGGACATTTAGATATAATATCAAGAGCATCTAAAATGTTTGACAAGGTTATCGTGGCGGTTAGCGTAAACCTTGCCAAAACTCCGGCGTTTACTATCGAAGAACGCATAAATATGCTAAAAAAAGTTACGGCAGATTTGCCAAATGTCGAGATTGACGGCTTGACGGGACTTTTGGCGAATTATGCTAAATCTAAAAATGCTACGGCACTTGTTAAGGGATTAAGGGCTGTGTCGGACTTTGAGTATGAGTTCCAGATGTCCCTTATGAATAAAAAGTTAAACAATGATTTGGAAACAATTTTCTTGACAACGAGTTCGGAATATATGTACCTGAGTTCTAATATTGTCAGGCAAGTTGCCTCATTGGGTGGGGATATAAGTAATTTTGTTCCGGCTGAAATTTATGGGGAAATCTTTGAAAAATTAAATAGAGGAGACAAAAATTTATGAAAATTGAAGAACTTTTAAACGAATTATCAATTATGGTGAAAGAGGCAAAGACTGTACCTCTTACAGACAAGATTATGCTTAGCCGTGAAGAGGTTGTGCAAATTCTTAACGAGATGAACCAGTTTATGCCGACAGAATTTAAGCAAGCCAAGGCTATTGTTGCCGACAGACAACAGATTATTGATGATGCTAATGTTGAGGCAGAGAAGATTATCAAAGCAGCAGAAGAAAAGCGTGATATTATGCTTGACAGCGAGGAGATTTCTGCCCTTGCAAGACAGAAGGCAAAGGAACTCTTGGAGGATAATATCAAGACTATTGATAGTTTCAAAAAGGCTGCAAACAAATATATTGACAATATTATGCAACAAACAGAGGATATGTTGTCCAGCAAGATTGTAGAAGTACATGATGTAAGATATAAAATACAACAATCTGCAAGATTTAACTAATAATGTAGAGTAAATACGGCAGGTTATCCTGTCGTATTTTGCCTAATATGCCAAAGGCAAATTTTGCTTAACTTACTGTTTTACGGGTAGTTTTGCGTTTGTTTTTGATGTGTATTTATAATAGGTGAAAATTTATGAATGAACAAAGTAATAGTTTTCCACAACAAAATGTTGATAATGTTGATAAAGATGAGGGTAAAACCGAACAAAACCCTCTCAAAATACCAAATAATGACTTAAATACTTACAATTTTGAGCAGAGTTATCAACATAGAAATGTTGATAAAGTGGATAACTCTGTTAATAATCAACATTTTGTAGATAATCATACCAAATATGGCAGCCCAAGATTAAGCACCAAAGCAAAGGTAATGATAATTATATCTACTGTAATGTTTTGTTGCTTTCTGGTTGGTTACGGCATTTATTTCTATCAAAATTTTGACCGCAGTTATTTAAGTTCGTTACTTAGTTTTGGTGAGAATTTTGAGTATGGAGAGGAAATTTACCCTTCATATTCTCCCCAAGATGAAACACAGGGGGAAACCTCCAAACAGGAGGTTTTGCCTAACGAGCCTGAGGAGTGCAAATTTACCGACAGCGACTTTAAACTTGAACTAAAAGAGAATAATGTCGAGGTAAACGAGCAAAGTAATGTCCGTATGGCATTTGATAAATTATCCGTTTCGACCGTTGCTATTGCAGGTGACGAGACAGACAGCGAGAATTTAGAAGATTACAGCGACCAAGGCAGTGGTATAATTTTGAGCGAAAACGGCTATATACTCACAAATTACCATGTTATCAGTTCCGAAAAAAATATGTACTATACAGTTGTTTTGTCCGACTCGACAAGGGTTAGGGCTGATTTGGTCGGGTACGATAGCCGTACTGATATTGCTGTGCTTAAAATTCGCAACGCAGAGGACTTTGACCTTGTACCAGCTGAGTTTGCAAATTCGGACCAGATTTCGATAGGCGAGACTGTTATTGCAGTCGGCAACCCTGGTGGGATAGAGTTCCAAAATTCGCTATCCGACGGCATTGTATCGGCTCTTAACAGGAGTTTTAACAGTGACAAAATGGTCAAATATATCCAGACTAATGCGGCTATTAATCCAGGTGGTAGCGGTGGACCTTTGGCAAATTTGAGCGGTCAGGTTATTGGTATAAATACGCTCAAAATTTCGGGTACAAGTTTTGAGGGTATGTGCTTTGCAATTCCGAGCAAACAAGCCCAGAAGATTGTCAATGATATTGTCAATTTTGGCTATGTTAAGGACAGGGTTAGGTTGGGTATCAGCGGTATGGCTGTGCTGAATACAGAGTACGCCAATTATGATATAAGCAACGGCATAGTTATCGGTGATATTGCCGACAACGGTCCGCTTGCGAATACCGAGATAATGGTAGGGGATATCATAACCGAACTTGACGGGCAAAAGGTAACATCTTTTGCTGATGTGTATAATATTTTAGAGGGACATCGAGCAGGCGACAAGGTGCGAATTTTGGTCGAAAGATATGATGACAGAAGTTATAAACATTTAGAGAGCATTGATGTTGAAATAGAGTTGCAAACAGATTACGGCAGTGCAACAAAGAAATAATTTTTGGCTTGATAACGCAAAGAATAACAAAACCTCCTTGTGCAAGGGGGTTTTGATTTATACAAAAGGAGAATATTATGGATAAAATATCAAAGAGTCTGACAGAACTTGTGGGGAATACTCCGCTTTTGGAACTTATTAATTTTGAAAAATTAAATAATTTGGGTGCAAAGGTTGTAGCCAAACTTGAATACTTTAATCCGCTCGGCTCGGTCAAGGACAGGGCTGCACTTGCTATGATTGAAAGCGGAATTGCAGAGGGCAAAATTAATGATAAGACTGTTATAATTGAGCCGACAAGTGGCAACACGGGCATAGGACTTGCGTTTGTATGTGCGACAAAGGGGCTTAAACTTATATTGACAATGCCTGATACTATGAGCGTTGAGCGTAGGAAGATTGTGTCTGCGTTGGGTGCGGAGGTTGTGCTGACTGAGGGTAAACTCGGTATGTCGGGTGCAATTAACAGGGCAAACGAGCTTGCGATTGAGTACGGTAATGCGTTTATCCCTCAGCAGTTTGAGAACCCGTCAAACCCTGCTATCCATATTGCGACAACAGCAGAGGAAATTTGGAACGATACAGACGGCAAGGTTGATATTTTTGTGGCAGGAGTTGGCTCGGGCGGTACTGTTACGGGTTGCGGTAAGGGACTCAAAGCGAAGAATAGTAATATTAAGATTGTTGCAGTTGAGCCGTTTTCGTCGCCGGTTCTGTCAGGTGGCAAGGCAGGCCCGCACGCAATTCAGGGCATTGGTGCCGGCTTTGTGCCAAAGGTTGTAGATTTGAGTGTAGTTGATGAGATAGTAACGGTTAAGAACGAAGATGCGTTTGAATGTGCCAGAGCGGTCGCTAAAAGTGACGGAGTGCTTGTGGGAATATCATCGGGAGCGGCAATAGCAGCGGCAAAGGAAATCGCAGGTAGACCGGAAAATGTCGGCAAAACAGTAGTCGTGCTGTTGCCTGATACAGGCGAAAGATACCTGTCAACACAGTTGTTTTGAGGAAATAATTAAGTAACACTGACCCTTGCAAAGTGAAAGGTTTGTTTAATTAGCAGTAAATGTGAAAGTTTTGTTCAAACTTTTGAAAAAGTTTGAACAAAACTTTTTACATTGTAAGGGTTAGTGCAGACAAAAGTTTGAACAAAACTTTCGCTTTGCAAAGGTTAGTACAAGCAAAAAAAGTTTGAACAAAATTTTCACTTAGCAATGGGTTGAAAATATTAACTTATCAACAACAAAAGAGAGAAGCTGTTAACAACTTCTCTCTTAATCTTTTATAATTATTCAACTTATTCAAAGTGTGTTATTGGGTTATAGCGTGTGCCATAGTACCAAGTCTCAAAGTGCAAGTGTGCTCCGAACGAATGTCCCGTATTACCTACATAGCCGAGCAACTGACCTGCACTTACATAATCGCCCTTAGATA
>CAZZHP010000058.1:0-3089 GCA_964653925.1 uncultured Eubacteriales bacterium
CTTTGTATCTATCCGCATTTGGCGGTTGAATTTGTCGAGCAAAACGGCAAATATATCAAACCGGACACAATTGTTACCGATTCTTCGGGCATCAAGCGACATATTTGTACTCAGATGTTGCAGTTATCAAAAAAATATAACTTTACATTTATAGGTTCGCATCCAATGGCAGGCAAAGAAAAGAGCGGTTTTGCGGTATCTGAGGCAAGTTTGTTTAAAAGGGCGAGTTTGATTGTTGTACCTTGTGACGCACCCGAAGATAGAATCGAGGTCCTGACAACGCTTGCAAACGATATAGGCTTTGGCGGTGTTAAATTTTGCAACGCAGAACAGCACGATACAATGGTAGCGTTTACCTCGCAATTACCGCATATACTCGCTTGTTCTTATGTTTTAAGTCCACAATGTCCAAACCACAAGGGCTTTTCTGCCGGTTCTTATCGAGATGTTTCCCGTGTTGCAAATATAAATGCCGAACTTTGGAGCGAACTTTTTTTGCAGAATAAAGAGCCTCTGTTGTCCGAGATTGATATCTTAATTGACAACATTAACAAACTTAAAACATCAATCCAAAACGGGGACACACAGACCTTGTACGACTTACTCGATACGAGCAGAAAGGTTAAGGAGGAGTCCGACAGGTGAAGAAAATTACAGTAAATACCGACAAAAAATATGACATCATAATACAAAAAGGCATATTGGCAAACTGTGGCGAATACATTAAACCGCTGTGTAACGCTAACAGAGCAGCAATTATTACAGATAGTAATGTTGCACCACTCTACCTTGACAAAGTCAGGCAGAGCCTTTTGTTTGAGGGTTATGATGTGTTTGAACATATAATTTCAGCAGGCGAAAAATCGAAAAATCTTGATAATATAGCCCAAATTTACTCGCTCTTGGCGGATAATCACTTTTCACGCTCCGATATAATTGTAGCACTTGGCGGTGGCGTCGTAGGTGATATGGCAGGGTTTGCGGCAAGTACCTATATGCGTGGGATAGATTTTGTGCAAATTCCGACAACGCTCTTGGCACAGGTTGACTCCTCTGTCGGAGGCAAGACAGGGGTCGATATCAATCAAGGCAAAAATTTAGTCGGGGCATTTCATCAGCCTATTCTGGTGCTTATTGATACCCAAACTCTGGACACTTTGCCTGCAAGAGTGCGTAATGACGGTATGGGCGAGGTCATCAAATACGGCTGTATCAGCAGCAAAAAGTTATTTGAATTTATCGAGGATAACGAAACTTTTGATAATATCGAGAGGATAATTGCCGAGTGCGTTACCATTAAGCGTGATATAGTGAGCCGTGATGAGAGGGAGTCGGGCGAGCGTAAACTGCTCAACTTTGGGCATACCTTTGGACACGCTATCGAAAAGCTGAATAATTATACAGGTGTTACCCACGGCGAGGCTGTGGCTATCGGTATGGTTATGGCTGCCAAAATGGGCGAAAAGATGGGCGTTTGTGCTGAGGGTATAGCGGATAGAATTGCCCTGTTGTGCATCAAAAATCATTTGCCGATAAGCACTAACCTTGATTTTGAGCAAATTAAACAGGCAACTCTTAACGATAAAAAAGCAAACGGTGACTTTGTAGATTTTGTACTTTTGACCAGGATAGGCAATTCTGTGGTAAAGAAAATAAATGTTCGTGATATCACCGTGTAAGTCAGCAGAGGTTAAATTATGAGTCAAACAGTTAAATTTGTGCCAAGCAAATTATCGGGTACAGTGCAAATTCCGCCATCAAAGAGCGAACTTCACCGTGCTATTATTTGTGCTATGCTGAGCAAAGGCACAAGCAAAATCAGACCGATTATATTATCCGAAGATATAAAAGCTACAATAGATTGCGCGACTGTGTTGGGTGCGGAGTGCCGTATATGCGGTGATACCCTGTATATAAACTCCGCCAATGTCGGCAAAATACAGGGACAGATAACGGTTAACTGCCGTGAAAGTGGCTCTACACTCAGGTTTTTTATCCCTATTGTGTGGGCTTTGGGTATTAGTGCAACCTTTGTAGGTTCGGGCAGATTACCAAACAGACCGCTTAATGTTTACAAAGATACTCTGGCGAGAGGTGATGCCGAGTGCGAGAGCAACGGCGGACTCCCTTTTAAAATAAAGGGCAGACTAAGGTCGGGCAAATACGAGGTTTGTGGCAATATCAGTTCGCAGTTTATAACGGGACTTTTGCTTGCTCTGCCACTTGCTGACGGCGACAGCCAGATTATGCTTACCACTCCGCTCGAAAGTGTCGGCTATGTCGATATGACAATAGCAGTTATGAAAAGTTTTGGGGTGAATATCCAAAGGACAGATAATGGCTATTTTATCAAGGGTAATCAGCAATATTTACCGCAAAATTATACAGTTGAGGGCGACTGGTCGCAGACTGCATTCTTCTTGTGTGCAGGTGCAATAGCAAATGCGGTCAGTGTCGGGGGAGTCTTTGCAAATTCTCTGCAAGGTGACAGAGCAATAACGGATATTTTGACACAAATCGGTGCAAGGTTAAATCATACAGATGACGCCGTGACCGCCGCCACTAACAAACTGAACTGTATCGAGGTTGATGCCTCGCAGATACCTGACCTTGTGCCTGTGCTGGCGGTAACCTGTGCCTTGTGCAAGGGAACAACAATTATCAAAAACTGTGGTAGACTGCGGTTAAAAGAGAGCGACAGGATAAAGTCAACTGTAAATGCTATCAATATGATAGGTGGCAACGCAACAGAGGACGGCGACACGATTATAATAAACGGAGTAGAAAAATTTACAGGTTCGGGCGGTAACATAGTTGACGGTTGCAACGACCATAGGATACTTATGTCTATGGCGGTGGCGGCGGTCGGCTCGGCAGGGGATATTATTGTCAGCGACGCTATGAGTATCAGAAAGTCCTATCCGAATTTTTACGAAGATTACAACAGTTTAGGGGGTAACGCAAATGTCTGCGACTTGGGGGAATAAATTTAAGATAACTGTATTTGGCGAAAGTCACGGCAACGCAATAGGTGTAGTAATTGATGGCTTGCCTGCCGGCTTTAAGATAGATATGACAGCACTTAACAG
>CAZZHP010000058.1:3189-5791 GCA_964653925.1 uncultured Eubacteriales bacterium
GGCAATTTTTCGGGCAGATTAACTGCACCTATTGTCTTTGCAGGGAGTATAGCAAGGCAGATTTTGGAGCAAATGGGCGTTGTAATCTCGGCTCATATTTCGAGTATCAAGGGCATTGAGGACAAATGCTTTGATACAGTAAATGCTGATTTGCAACTTATGCAGGAACTTTCGCAGTCAAACTTTCCGCTTATTGATAAGAATTTAGAGTCCGAAATGCGTGATGTTATCGAGGCTGCAAGGCTTGACGGCGACAGCGTCGGCGGTACGGTTGAGTGTATGGTATCGGGCATAAATGCAGGGTTAGGCTCGCCTATGTTTGACGGCGTCGAGGGGGTTATATCCTCTATAATATTCTCTATACCGGCGGTAAAGGGCATTGAATTTGGTGCGGGGTTTGAACTTGCTAATATGTACGGCAGTCAAAGTAACGATGAATTTAATATATCAAACGGCAAAATTGTTACCGACACCAACAACTGTGGCGGTATTTTGGGCGGAATTACCAACGGTATGCCGATAGTATTTAACACGGTTATCAAGCCGACACCATCTATAAGCAAGACTCAACAAACAGTGAATTTGCAGACTATGCAGGTAGAGCAAATCAACATAAATGGCAGGCACGACCCTTGTATTGTGCCTCGTGCTGTGCCTGTTATTGAGGCTGCAACCGCAATAGCAATAATGAATATTTTATAAAAAAGGGTGATTATTATGCGTGATATCAACGATATAAGACAAGAAATTGATGATATAGACGACCAACTTGTAAGGCTCTTTTGTCAGCGAATGGAATGTGCCAAAGCCGTTGCCGAGTACAAAAAGGCAAATGAGCAGCCTGTTTTTAACAAAGAGCGTGAAAATGCGGTAATGCAAAATGTCGAGGATAAAGCAGGCGAATACGGCGAATTTGCAAATAGATTTTTTAGGAATATTTTTAGTATTTCAAGAAAGTTGCAATATGATATAATTCATCAGGACTGTGCTGAGACAGATGCTCTCTCTCAGGCAAACAGTTTGCTCAGGGGTGATATCTTTGCTATGCAGACAACAGGAATTGTTGTCGAAGATGCTCACAGGGGTTATGCACGCTGTTCGTTTGATGTAGAGCATAAACACCTTAACAGAAACGGCGTTGTTATGGGCGGTGCTATGTTTACATTGTGCGACTTTACTGCTTGCACGGCGGCACATATTGACAGAGGTCCTATGGTAACTTTAAATGCGGATATTGTTTATCATTCCCCTGGGGTCGGCAAAAAACTAATAGCCGAAGCCCACGAGATAAAGGACGGCAGGACTGTTTGCTATTATAATGTTACGGTAAAAAATGACGAGGACAGACTCATAGCAACAATGCACATGACAGGATATAGAATCAACAAGAAATAATCAATATATAAATTTTAGGATATATAAACTGAAAGGTTTAAAAATGCGGAAAAATGACATTATAACAACTCTGATAACAGGTATGTCAGCAGAGGGTAACGGAGTTTGCCGAGATGAAACAGGCTTTACAGTGTTTGTGCCAAATACTGCGATAGGTGATAAATTAACGGTCAGAATTTTAAAGGTGCTTAAAAATTACGCTTTTGGCAAGGTCGAGCAGATTATTGAGCCTTCTCAATCAAGGATCGAGAGTGACTGTGGTAGTTTTGCAAAATGCGGTGGGTGCGTTTATCGGCATATTTCTTATGCAGAGGAACTGAAAATTAAATATGAGCGTGTCCAAAGTGCTATGGAGCGTATAGGCGGATTTAAGAATTTACGGGTAAATCCCATTGTCGGTGCTGACAATATTGATTTTTACCGCAACAAGGCACAGTTGCCTGTCGGTATAGGTCCGAGCGGTAGTGTCGAGATTGGCTTTTACGCCGTACATAGTCATAGGATAATTGACAATGTCAAGTGCAACTTACAACCCGAACTTTTTAATAGGGCTGTTAAGATTTTTCGTGAATTTATGGCACAGACCGATAACGAGCCGTATAACGAATTAACCCACAAGGGCAAAGTCAGACACCTTTATATAAGATACGGCGAGGCAACGGGCGAACTCATGGTTTGTGTAGTTGTCAACGGTGGCGGACTCAAATGCGAGGATAAATTGCTACAAATGCTATTGGGCGGTTTACCTGAGCTTAAAACGGTTGTAATAAATACCAATACCGACAAGACAAATGTCATTTTGGGCCACAGAAACAGGGTAATCTACGGCAACGGGTATATCGAGGATATTCTGTGTGGCAAAAGGTTTAGAATTTCGCCGTTGTCATTTTATCAGGTCAACAGGCAACAAGCCGAAAAATTATACAATATAGCCAAAGGTTACGCAAATTTGGACGGCACGCAGACCCTGCTTGACCTTTATTGCGGAACAGGAACAATAGGAATTACAATGTCCGACAAGTGCAAAAGACTAATCGGTGTTGAGGTAATCGACCAAGCCATACAGGACGCTAGCATAAATGCAAGCATAAACGGAGTAGAAGGGGCAGAGTTTATCTGCGGAGATTCCGCCAAAGCTGCCGAGATTTTGCACGAAAAGGGCATAAGACCAAATGTTATTGTAGTTGACCCGCCACGCAAGGGCTGT
>CAZZHP010000059.1:0-5768 GCA_964653925.1 uncultured Eubacteriales bacterium
ATATCAAGTTTGTAACATACGGCGATGTTGACTGCAAGATTGTAGAGATGGACATTTACGAGTATGTTGGTTCAAAAGAATCAAAGACAATTACAGTAACAACTTCAAACTCTACCTCAATCGCAGTAGGTGCTGACCTTGGTACAATTAGCCTTAACAAGAAGTTTACAAATGGATTTAGTAAAGAGGAACTTGAAAGACAATTAATAAATGATATAGATCTCTCTGATATTGCTCATAATTATGTAATTTCTGTTGATGCTACTACATTAGAATTATCTGTTGTTGCATCTGACAACCAATATAAGCTGATGATTAACAATAATGGTACTACGACTGAGGTACAGACCAAGAAATATGGCGAAAACTTCGACTATGCAGTAGAAAACGCTAAGGGCTGGACAATTGACGGCAAGGTAGTTTGCAATGGTAACACATTTAACTACAAGGCTACCGACAATATAACAGCAACTGCTGTATTAGATGGACTTGTACAATCAGTCAGTGCCTATATCCCTGAGCCTGTTATCTCCTACAATGGCACAAAATATACTATCCAAATACCTGTATACATTAACGGTACAACAGATTATACAGATAAGGGTATTGTATTTGTTAAGAGCGGTACAGATGAGCAGACAATTAAGTCCGCTATACTCGGCACAGCAAGTAATTCTGTCAAGAAGTCATCTGCCGGTAATAACGAAACTATAACCCTTACAAACAAGGGTAGATACATCCACACTATTACCTTTAACGGTAATTTACCTGCCGGTGATTTCTACGCTTATGTTGTAACAACTGATGCAGAGGGAACAAAAACAGTTACACTCAGTAATAAACAAGTTAGAGAATAAGTTAAGGAGGTTTGCTATAAATTATGAAAAAGTTTTACGAAGAACCAGAAATAGTAATAAACGAATTTTCCTTGACTGAGGATATTCTCGGAGATAGCAAAGCCGAAACAGACCTTGCAGTACATGAGGACACATGGGAAGGCTTTGGTTGGTAATATTACATTTAATTGTAAAGATTATTTAACTAAATCTCTATAAAACGAACGCCCGATATTATATAATATCGGGCGTTTTGCTATGCAAATTTATTTGTGTCTGGCACTATGTCATTTGTCTACAATTTTGGACAATTGATTACAAAAATGGCTTTATAATGTTATTTTACGAAAAAAAACTTTCGTCATTATGCACAAATCTTTTAATAAATACTTGATTTTTAATCTGAAAATTGTTAGCATATAAATAGTTAGAAAAATAGTAATGGTTAAGTAAACATAATAATTTATTTTAAGAAAGGGAGAGAAAGTATGAGGATTTCAAAATTTAGTCGCTTGTTGTCAATTTTGTTGTGTATTACAATGATTTTTTCAATAGCGATACAAGGCATTGGCGTTGCATCTGCTGCATCAACTTATGAAAATAATTTGTTGAAGAACGCAGGGTTTGAAAGCGAACTTGCAAACTCCGGTTGGAATACTTGGCAAACTGCATCAAGGGATACAACAGTATATCGCTCCGGCAATGCCAGCGGTAAACTTACCCAAAAAAGTAGCGGTGGTGCATCTTTGGAGCAAAATGTATCGGGTCTCCAAGTTGGTGTTACCTATGTTTATACAGCGTGGGTAAAGGTTTCCGGTACTGTATCAGGTGTAGTCAGTGTTGGTGTTAAAAAATACGGCGGTGACGAAAAGAAGTCACTGCTTACAAGTGAAATGACAGATTGGACAAAGGTCAGTATAGAATTCACTTATTCAGGAACTGAAACTACCTGTGTGTATTTCTGGCATAACGGCGTTTCGAGTTGTACAGCTTATATTGATGATGCCTCACTTGTTGCGAAAGAGGGCATAATGTCGGCAGATATTACAAACGGCAGTATCAATGTAACAGTAGGTGAGACAAACGCTACTGTTGAGGCATTTACTGCTACTGTCGAGTCAAGCCTTGATGTCGGTGTGGTAAAAGAATTACCGCTTACAGGCAGTGTTACTGATGGTGTAGCTACGCTTAATTTTACTGCTATTGAAGATGCCCCTGTCGCACAGACAATTACAGTTAAGTTGACCTACGGCGGACAAACCATAACTCTTGATTATGTAATTAATGCAAATGGCGAGAGTGTAGTCACGGCTAATATAGAAAGCGTTACTGCTACAAACGGTACGGCTACTGTTGTACTTGACAAAGACCCGACTGTTGCTCCTGTTGCAAGTGATTTTGCTTTGACAGTTAACGAGGCGACTACGACAATCAACGGGTTCACATATACCAGAGCGACCAAAACAGCAACCCTTACATTCAAGAGTGTTGTAGGCAACCCTGTTTCGGCATCTAATGTTAATTTGACAGTTACTTATAACGGTGTCGGTGCGAATACAACATTTACGGTAGAAAAGGGTGAAGCTGTAACCTATTATGTATCAAGTTCAGTGGGTAGTGATGACAATGATGGTCTCACAGAGGATACCGCTATTGCTACTATTGACAAGCTCAATTCACTTAAACTAAACCCAGGTGATAAGATTTTATTAAAGAGAGGAGATACATTTACAGGTACATTTAAGCCGACCAATTCGGGTGTTGACGGCTATCCGATCACTCTTTCGAGTTATGGCGAGGGTACAAGACCAATCTGGAATGTTGGCGAGGCTTTTCAAATTCCGGCTATTATGAGTGCCCGTCAGCAAGAGGAGAACGCTTCAATTAGTGCTTGTATTTATCTTTATAATGTAGAATATTGGGAGATAAGCAATCTTGAACTGGTCGACCCAAGTTACAATGCGAAATTCTATGAGGTTAACAGCCTTACAACCTATGCCTCCGGTATCCGTGTAGTTAACGAGAATATGGGTGATTTACATCACTTCTATTTTGATAATTTAAGCGTTCACGGCTTCCGTGGACCTGGTACAAACCTCGGTAAAACTTCCGGTGGTATACAGTTTAATACTTTTATAGACCTTAATGATGAGAGTGTAAACGTTCCGTCAGCACTTGTTGATATGAAAATTACAAACTGCGAAATCTATCAAACGGGCCGTAGCGGTGTTAACTTCCTTAACCCATGGGCTCTCCGTCGTGATACAGACGAAAAATGGTCCGCAGTGGTAAACGGCACAAGGGAATATTATCCGCACAGAGATTTTTATCTTGCAAATACAGTTTTCCACGATATAGATGGCGACGCTGTTATAGTAGATAATGTATCTAATGCAGTAGTAGAAAAGAACCTTTGTTATCGTGCGGCTACTCACCTTGGTACTATGACTGCGGCGGTAGGTTTCTTTAACTGGAACTCAAATGATACCTACTTCCAATTTAACGAAGTTTACGATACAGGTCTTAACGCTACACAAAACGATGGTAGTTATACCCTCCCTGGTGATGCACAGGGTATCGAGGTTGACGCACTCAACGATAGAACATGGGTACAATACAACTATGTTCACGATAACCTCGGTGGCTTTATGATGTGGTGTAACGTAGGCAATAACTATCGTGGCTTTGATGCGATTGTTCGTTACAACATTTCAGAGAGTGATTACAACAAGAATCACGGTATATTCCACCCTTGCGGTTTTGAATACGGTTCAGAGACATACAACAATGTATTCTATCTTGATGAAAACAGCGTAAAGGACGATGGCACTATCAATGTATTTAATACTACAAGCAGTGCTGGCAAAATGAAGATTTATAACAACATCTTCTATTATACAGGCGAGGAAAAAGCGGCTAATACATTTGCCGATGATAACTTTGATTGGAGGAGTAACATCTTCTATGGCTTTACTAACCTCCCGCAAAATGATGATGCGTCTAACCCTAACTTTAGTGCAAACCCATTGTTTGTAAGCCCTGGTCAAGGTGTAGACGGTAGCGGTGACGGTGTATTTTGCGAACAATTGGACGGTTACAAACTTTCTGAAAATTCACCTGCTATTGATAAGGCTGTTTACTTGGCAAGTATGAACGATGCAACAGGTAACAGGGACTTTTTTGGTAATACACTTACTAAAATTACTGATATCGGTGTGCATGAAACAGGCTCAGTCTGCAACAGCGTTATATCTACAACTAATGTATTAGATTCAGAAAATAGTGCAGTAACTGTTGAACAAGGCACAACTGTCAAGGGACTTGTAGATTCATTTATATACGAGGCAGACATTAGCATTACTGTTTCCCGTGATGGTACGGTGCTTAGTGAAGCAGAGGTGCTCGCAGAGGGGGACATACTTGCAGTTGCTGGCACAAATTACACAGTAATAATGGCAGATACTTATATTCCAACAGATATTATGACCGCTACTGCTGGTAGTAGCCAAAGTAGTCAGGGTGCTGAGAATGTATTAGATGGCGACACAAGTACACTTTGGCACACAGCTTGGTCGGGTGCGGAGCGTAGCCTGCATTATATTACATTTGAACTTTCCGAATATTATAATGTAACGGCCCTCGAATATACACCTCGTACATCACAAATAAACGGTATTATCACAAAGTACACTATCTACGGTAGTAACGATAACGAAAATTGGACAACTATCACCGAGGGTAACTGGGAGCAAGATAACACTGTTAAGACAGTTACATTTAAGGGGGCTTGCTACAAGTACTACAAGTTAACTTCGGTTGAGTCGGCTTCTGCCGAGTCGGGTAAACTCTTTACATCTGCTGCCGAAATTCGTTTAATAGGCAAAATTGTCGATGCAACAATTTATACCAACTTGACAAATTTAATTTCAACGGCAAAGACAACCTATTTTGATGGCAGTTACGAGAATAACGGTGCATACAGGGAACTCGAAAAAGCAATAAGCAAATATTCTGCATATACAGCGACAACATCTGTTAGCGATTTGAATAATGCTATTAATGATATGAACTCTTTAATAGACGGGTTAGTTCTAAGGGAGTTATCAGTTGTGGCTATTGACAGGACAATTCTCTCAGAGAATGCTGATGATAACTCACACGCAGCAAACGGCGGTAACGATGGTGACGCTAAGTTCTTGTTTGATAAGAATGACGCTACAATGTGGCATTCATATTACTCAAGTGGTGGTGGCAACGGTTTAAGACCTTACAGTGATACAGAGAGTGTTAATGCAACCCACCCTATATGGATGCAGACAGGCTTTGGTGGCACTGAGTATATCACAAAAATCGAATGCAAGCCAAGAACAGACAGTGGAGCTTCAAATCTTACCAATCAAGTTAAAACCTATAAGGTTTATGTATCCAATAGTGATACTAAACCTATTGCGGTGGTTAGTACCAGCGAGACAAACGATTGGACACTCGTTAAGTCAGGTACATTAGAGGCTATTACTTCGAGCAACGCTGACCAGAGCCAAGTAATTACATTCAGCCAACCGATAGAGGCTAAATGGATAAGATTTGTAGTAACAAGCACAACAGGAACATACTCGTGTATAGCAAATATGAATGTTTACAAACTTTCTGATTCAGCAACAGCAACTATCGGTACTCAAATTGCTGACAAAATCGCAGAGGCAGAGGCATTATTAAACAGTGCTACTGTTAATGAAGCCGACGCTACTTACACAGCATATCAAGAAGCACTTACCGAAATCGGTGCTATCGACTTAACAACAGAGGCTACACAAGAACTTCTTGATAATCTTACTGCAAAGATTGATGACCTCAAATTCACTACAGAGGACGGCACAACTTATACAGGTGCTGCTCAACAAACAATTAACAGCATTAATGAAAAGATAGAAG
>CAZZHP010000060.1:0-5711 GCA_964653925.1 uncultured Eubacteriales bacterium
TCGCACTAAATTGCTAACCGCAATTTAGTTGCGACCAAAGGCTTTGCCTTTGGAAACCACAAACTTTTGAAAAAGTTTGAACAAAACTTTCGCTTTGCAAAGGTTAGTACAAGCAAAAAAAGTTTGAACAAAACTTTTTACATTGTAAAGGTTAGCATTGGCAAAAAAAGTTTGAACAGATATTTTGCAAAAATAAAAGTTCTGTTTGTTTAAAATTTAACCTTATAAATATTAGTGTCAATCTAAAATAATAAATTATCCCTTATCTTCTGACTTGGTGAAAAGAGCAGCCACAAAACTAAAAAACACAGCGGCGGCAATTCCGGCAGCAGCCGAAGCAAGTCCACCCGTGATTATGCCCAACGCACCGTCCTCTTGTATTGCCTTTTGCACACCCTTCGCCATTGTGTACCCAAACCCGCTGAGAGGTACACTCGCACCTGCACCTGCATAGTTGACAATCGGTTCATAAAGACCCACCGCAGTCAAAATTACACCTGCCACAACGAACCCGACCAATATTCTGGCAGGAGTCAACTTAGTTTTGTCTATCAAAATCTGACCGACAACACATATCAAGCCACCGACCCAAAATGCGTTTATATATTCCATAAATATCCTTCTTTCGTAAAATTTAAAATGCTTAAAAATATTTTTAGCAAAACACTACAAAAAATTCAAAAAATTAAAAATCAAGTGATAGTTTTGTGATTTTTACTATTTTATATTGATTTACACAAAATTTATTGGTATAATAAATTTATAATGTGATAGAAGGGTGATAACTATGAAATTCAGCCTCAAAAATTTAGTTTCAATATTCATAAGTTTTGTTATGATAATATCGACAGTTGCTATTGCTGACTTTGCTGTGTTTGCAGATGTTGAGCAAATTTTTGACTATACTATTGATGATAACACGCAGTATGTAACAATTACCGGTTACAACGGTACAGGTGCAGTAGTTAATATTCCAGAACAAATTGAGAATTTACCTGTTAGATATATCGGCGAATACTCCTTTATGCAAAATAAAAATATCACCAATGTTACCCTGCCTGACACTGTTAGGGCGATTGACCAATATGCCTTTTTTGATTGCACAAGTTTGCAAATGGTAAGTTTTGGTTATGGGGTCAAATACATAGGAACTTCTGCCTTTAATAATTGCACATCGTTGCAGGTTGCAGATTTGCCAAGCACAATTATGTATATTGATAACCACGCATTTTATAATTGCACAAATTTGACCGAATATAAATTTGGCGGTAGGATACAATATATCGGCGAATACGCTATCGGATATTACGGTACGGCAACAATCAGGGAATATGACACCGAAACATGGTGGGCATTATATGATGAAACTAACAATGCTATGACCAATATAAGTATCTCAGGTTATGACAATACAGGGTTGACTGACTATATAGCATCAAGTGACTTTGGAAATATTACAAACAGTTACGGTAATGCCAATGTAAATGATATTGGCGACCTAAACGGTGATGGTGTAATAGATATCAAAGACGCAACAGTTATTCAAAAGATGATTGTCGGTATGGTTGATAGCAATAGTGTTGAATTTATTGTTTCTGATATTGATGATGACAACAATATCACCTCGCAGGATAGCACCGCAATTCAAAAATATATTGCGGGAATTGTTACACAACTTGGGGCTAATAATGAATACGATATACCTTGTTCAAGCACAAATGCCGATGATTACGACACCTTGCCGACAGTTAAACTTTATGATGTAGATGATACTAATAAAGCAAACCAATATACTATTTCACAGGTTATTAATTCGGTATCAAGTGTAGCCGCAAAGGATATTTACAAGAGTACTGCCAGAATTCAAATTGAGGGCTTGCCTGACAAAAACGAGGGTGAAGTTGTAGAGTGTTATACAGAGGTCAAGGTTCAGGGTAATAGTTCTGTCTCTTATAGCAAAAAGAATTTTACGCTCAAATTTTACAAAGATGTAGCACAAACCGATAAAGACAAAAAGAAGATTGTCAACGCATGGGGCAAAGAGAGTAAATATGTACTCAAAGCAAATTATATTGACCATACGCACGCAAGGAATGTCGTAGGTGCTAAGATTTGGGGTCAACTTGTTAAGAGCAGACAGAATGTAAACAGCAACTTGGCTAACCTTGTCAACGGCGGTGCTATTGATGGCTTCCCTGTTAAATTATATATTAACGATACTTATGTAGGGCTTTACACATTTAACATACCAAAGGATAATTGGTTATATGGTATGAGTAGTAAGTCTACTGTAAACCAAGCAGTTATTATCGGTGAACAGCATACAGGTGCGGCAGCGTTCCAAAAGTCATTTAACACAGATGATTTTTCTATAGAATATGCGACTAACGAGTTAGATACCGAGTGGATAGCGACTACTTTTAATAGATTTTATAATTTTGTTGCAACATCTTCTGATTCTGATTTCAAGGCACACATCTCCGAATACAGTGATATAGAGGCAATTTTAGACTACTTTATATTTGTACATACTATTTGTGCTATGGACTGCTGGGAGAAGAACCTTATCCTTGTTACTTACGATGCCGGTGAGCACTGGATACCGAGTGTTTATGATATGGATACAACATTTGGCATACATTGGACAGGGGAATACTTCTATAATTCAGAGACTATGATGGATATTTCCGGACGGACCAGTTCTGTATTATGGCAGAGAATAGCTAAATTATACAAGCAGGAATTAGGTCAGAGATACAAGGAGTTAAGGCAAACCTCGTTGTCGCTTAGCAATATTATAACGGTGTTCGAGGACTTTGTTAGTCCTATTCCAAACGGCTTGTACAAACTCGATTACACTCCGCCGACAGGTAACGGTTACGGTGTAAGTGACAGTTCTAATGATAAATATAATTATTATGACCCTTGGAATTACAACAAATATTCTAAGAAACAAAACTACTATAATATTCCGCAAACAGATTGCAGTAATGTTAATCAGATTGTTACCTTTATGGCACAAAGGTTTGAACACTTAGACCAAGCCTACGGGTATTCCGACGGAACATATACATATAAGTGACATAAAACTTTTTCAAATACTTTTCCCGAATCGCCATCTTTCAGATGGCGGTTTGTCTTTAATGCTTGATATTTTAAACAATGTATGGTAAAATAAGATTGTAAAAATTTGTTTATATTCTAAGTTTGGAGTGATGGTATGCTTTTGAATATCGGTGATGTATTGCAAATGAAAAAGCCCCACCCTTGTTCTTGTCGTGAGTTTACGGTGTTGCGTGTTGGTATGGACATAAAAATTAAATGCAACAAGTGCGGACACGAGGTTATGCTACCACGCAACAAGGTCGAAAAGAACATCAAAAAGATATTGTCATCAAACCAAAGCGAGGTATAATTTTGTTTAAAAAGATAGATATTTTTGAGAAAAGATATGATGAATTAAACGCACGGTTATATGACCCGCAGGTTGCATCTGATGGTCAAAAATATAACGATATAATGCGTGAAATTCGTTCTATCGAGGAATTAGTTACTAAATATAAGGAATACAAATCGGTATTGCAAAATATAACCGATGCCGAGGAACTTATCAAAGAGGCATCAAATGATGCAGAATTAAGGGAACTTGCCAAGGCGGAACTCGAAAACTCTAAACAATTAAGGGATAATATAGAAGAAGAAATGAAGATTTTGCTCTTGCCAAAGGATAAAAATGACTCCCGAAATGTTATTATCGAAATTCGTGGCGGTGCAGGCGGTGAAGAGGCGGCATTATTCAGTGCGGTGCTATACCGTATGTACTCTATGTATGCCGAGCGTAAGGGCTACAAGACAGAGATTATAAACGCTAATGATACCGAACTTGGCGGATATAAAGAGATTTCATTTATGATAAACGGCGAGGGTGCATATTCAAGGTTTAAATTTGAGAGTGGTGTCCATCGTGTTCAGCGTGTACCAGAGACCGAGAGCAAGGGCAGAACCCATACATCTACTGTTACAGTTGCAGTTTTACCGGAGGCAGAAGATGTCGAGATACAGATAGACCCTACCGACTTGCAAATTGATACTTTCCGTTCAAGCGGTGCAGGCGGTCAGCATATTAACAAGACCGAAAGTGCCATACGAATTACCCATATACCGACGGGCGTTGTTGTGGAATGTCAAGACGAACGAAGTCAATATAAAAATAAGGACAAGGCTATGAAGGTGCTTAAAAGCAGACTTTTGCAGGCTAAACAGGACGAGCAAACAGGTGCGATAGCTGCCGAGCGTAAATCTCAGGTTGGTACAGGTGACCGTAGCGAGAAAATTCGCACTTACAATTATTCACAAGGTAGAATGACTGACCATCGTATCGGACTGGACTTGTATAGGCTTGATTCTATATTAAACGGTGATATAGATGAGGTCATAGATGCACTCATAACTGCCGATAGGGCAGAAAAACTTAAAGCAAGTATAGAAAGCTGATTTTATGAATACATTATTACTAAAAGCAACCGCTAATGATATAGGCACTGCTGCCCAGATTTTGCGTGATGGCGGACTTGTCGCTATGCCGACCGAGACAGTATACGGGCTTGCCGCAGATGCACTCAACGGCAAGGCAGTACAGAAGATTTTTATTGCAAAGGGTCGCCCAATGGATAACCCGTTAATAGTGCATATCGGGGATATAGATGATATTAAAAGGCTTGACTTGGTGTCAAATTTCCCCGACTCTGCCCAAAGGCTCGCCGATGCGTTCTGGCCAGGGGCATTGACTATAATTTTACCTAAATCTGATAAAATTCCGTTAGAGGTCAGTGCAGGACTCGATACAGTCGCTATTCGTTACCCGTCGCACAAAGTTGCAAACGAACTTATCAGGGCGAGCGGTACGGCACTTGCAGCCCCGTCTGCCAACTTATCCGGCAGACCAAGTCCCACAACTGCCGAGCATTGTGTAAATGATTTGTTTGGCAAGGTTGAGGCTATCCTTGATGGCGGTGCTTGTGAAATCGGGCTCGAAAGCACAGTGATAACGCTTGCAACTAAGCGGCCACGATTATTACGGCCGGGCGGAATAACTTTGGAACAACTTGTTTCTGTTTTGGGCGAGGTTGATGTTGATGACGCAGTTTTAAACAAACTTGCCGAAGGTCAGATTGCCCACAGTCCCGGTATGAAGTACAAGCACTATGCCCCAAGGGCGAATGTTACTGTAATTAAGGGTGGCGACAGAAGTTTTATTGATTATGTTAATTCAAATTCAGCAGATGATACCGCCGTTTTGTGTTATGATGAGGATATAATAGGCATTAAAAATTGCAAGATTTTTACAATAGGTGGCAAAGATAACCTACTTAAACAGGCACAATTATTATTTGATAGACTCAGGGAGATTGACAAAGATAGTCAAATAACAAGGGTATATTCCCGCTGTCCGAGTACAGACGGTGTGGGTATGGCGGTTTATAACAGGCTTATCCGTGCCGCCGGTTTTGAGGTGATTGATATTGAGGAAGTATAAGATTATTGGGCTTATCGGGCCAACAGGTGCCGGCAAGTCGGAGGTAGCACAAATTTTTAAATTACTTGATTGTGCAGTAGTAGATGCCGACCAACTATCCCATACTACACTTGTCAAGGATAGCGTAACGCTTAGATTACTTTGCTCTATATTTGGCAATGATATAGTTGATGAT
>CAZZHP010000061.1:0-5682 GCA_964653925.1 uncultured Eubacteriales bacterium
ACACAAAACAAATTCTCACCGCAAACAAGTCAATGGCTGACAAAGCGTTGCGTGTACTTGCCTGTGCTAAGAGGGTTTGGGCAGAAATGCCTGAACAATCAGAGCCGGAGTATTTGGAGCAAGACCTTTGCTTTATGGGACTTGCAGGTATGATTGACCCTGTTCGCCCTGAGGTAAAGGACGCTATCGTTAAGTGTAGGGGAGCCGGTATTCGCCCTATAATGATTACAGGTGACCATATTGATACAGCAGTCGCTATTGCCAGAGAATTAGGTATAATCACTGAGGATACCTATGCTATTACAGGTGCACAACTTAACGATATGACAGATGAGGAATTTGAGCAAAAGTTTAAAAATATCAGTGTCTATGCCCGTGTTCAGCCTGAACACAAGACCCGTATAGTTAATGCGTGGAGGAAGGCAGGATATGTTACCGCTATGACAGGTGACGGCGTAAATGATGCTCCATCTATCAAGTCGGCAGATATCGGCGTAGGTATGGGTATTACAGGTACTGATGTTACAAAGAATGTTGCCGATATGGTATTGGCAGATGATAACTTTGCAACTATTGTCGGTGCAGTCGAGGAAGGTCGCCGTATTTATGGCAATATCCGTAAGGCTATCCAGTTCTTGCTCGGCTCAAATATGAGCGAGGTTTTGAGCATATTCTTTGCCACACTTATGGGCTTTACTATCCTTAAACCTGTACACCTTTTGTGGATAAACCTTGTAACTGACTGTTTCCCTGCACTCGCACTTAGTATGGAAAAGGCCGAGCCTAATATTATGAATCGCAAACCTCGTAACGCTAAATCAGGTATTTTCTCCGATGGTATGGGCTTTGATGTAGCGTATCAAGGTGTATTGGTTACCATACTTGTATTAACATCGTATTTTATAGGTCATTATATGGAGACAGGTAATTGGGCTATTACAAATAGTGCCGATGGTACAACAATGGCATTTTTGACAATGTCAATGGCAGAAATGTTCCATAGCTTCAATATGCGTTCACAAAGGGGCAGTATATTCAAACTCGGCTCACAAAACAAGGTGCTTATTTTAGCCGTTATTGGTTCACTTATTGCAACTACTGCTGTTTGTGAAGTACCTTTCCTTACAACTGCTTTTGGCTTTACAAGTGTTGAATTTAGTGAATATATAGTTGCTGTCGCACTCGGTGCGTTGGTAATTCCAATCGTAGAAATTGTAAAGTTTATCCAGAGGAAATTTTCTAAAAATTAATTTTATTTTAAAATAAACACACTATGTATAATCAACAAACACCCTGTAAGGTAGGACACTTTACAGGGTGTTTCGTATGTTACTTACCTTTATTAAAAACTAAACTAATTTTATCCAAAGCAATTTTCATATTAATTTTAAATTTAAAAATCTATAATTTTCACCAAAAAAATAAATTATATTTATCTAATCTATTGTAAAATTTTCAAATTTGTTTTATAATAAAAGTAATTAAAATTTTTTTTAACAGAAAGGGTAATGGTAAGGTATGGAAAATAAATATCCAATGGAAAATGATTTTGAGATGGAACAGGAATTTGATGAACCGACTGATGCCGTAAGTCATAGCAAGGCAACTTATATTGCTTTTGATTGGGTCAAGTCGGTGTTAGTATCGGTTGTATTGATTGTTATGATTATGGCATTTGTGCTTAGAATTGTTGTAATTGATGGTACGTCTATGGAGAATACTCTCATGAACCTCGACAAAGCAATTATAACAACATTTAATTACGAACCGAAAGATGGCGATATAGTGGCTATTGCACACGGCGGAAACCTAAACGAGACTATCATTAAGCGTGTAATTGCAACAGAGGGCCAGACTATCGAGTTCGATTTTGAAAAGGCACAGGTAATTGTAGATGGCGTGATTTTAGATGAGCCGTATATCAAAAATGCAACAACACAGTCAAACGATTGGGATATTCCGACTGTTATCCCAGGGGGATATGTTTTTGTAATGGGCGATAATAGAGAGGTTTCACGTGATAGCCGTGAGAGTACGGTGGGGCTTATCCCTGTTGATGATATAATCGGCAAGGCACAAGTTATAATCACCCCATTTGACAGAATGACATATTTGTATTAATTTAATGATATATTGACATCTCCAAAATTTCTAATATAATATATTAAATTTGCAAGTCAGACAAAGGATAAATTAAATGCAAGCAAAAAATAATATACATAATAATGATAGTCTATATGCCGTTTCGGTTAACTTGTAATTGCAGGGTTATGAAAATCTCAAATATAAATAAGGGAAATGATAAGCGTGTCAAAAGATTTAATTATAAGAAGTAGCAGTGCGGAATTTTTAATATTTGAAAGACAAACTCATGATAAAGGTATACAGGTTAGATTTGAAGATGGAGATCTATGGTTAACACAAAAAGCCATTGGGGAACTTTTTAATATAGATAGAACTGTAGTTACTAAGCATATCAAAAATATTTATTCAGAATTTGAATTAGACCCTAATTCAACTAGTGCAAATTATGCACTAGTTCAAAAAGAAGGCAATAGAGAAATTACCAGAAATATATTATACTATAATTTGGATGTTGCAATATCAGTCGGTTATAGAACAAATTCAGATAGGGCTATACAATTTAGAAGATGGGCAACATGTATATTAAAGGAGTTTTCAAAAATAAGAGGTTATTCGATAAAATAAAAAGAAGTGATAAATATGGATATGTATCAAAAAAGAAAAATAAGGGCAGAAAAGAGAGAAATTGATAGTCAAGAAAGTAGTTCCCCTCAAGTTTCTGTTTCGTGGTTCCCTGGTCACATGACCAAGACTAAACGCAAGATTACCGCAGATTTAAAACTTGTCGATGCAGTTGCCGAGATTATAGATGCAAGAGTTCCTATGAGCAGTCGCAACCCAGATATTGCCAAACTTGTGCAGAGCAAGCCTCTTATAGTTTTACTCAACAAGTGCGATATGGCTGACCCGACTGCTACTGCCAAATGGATAGAATATTTCAAAAATCAAGGGATAGTGGCTATCCCTGTCGATTGCAAGACCGGCAAAGGCTTAAATAAATTTATACCAACTGTCAAGGAGGTACTTGCTGATAAGATTACCGCTTGGCAACAAAAGGGTATGAAGAACCGCAGTATAAGGGTTATGGTTGTCGGCATTCCTAATGTCGGCAAGTCATCTTTTATTAACTGTATGTCAAAGCAGAGCAAGGCAAAAACTGCCGATAAACCAGGTGTAACAAGGGGTAATCAATGGTTTACTATCGCAAAAGGGTTTGAGATTTTGGATACCCCAGGTGTGTTGTGGCCGAAATTTGATGACAAAACTGTTGGTGAGCGTCTTGCCTTTACAGGTGCTATCAAAGACCAAATTATCGACACTGAGCAACTTTCTTATCGTTTGCTTGAATATCTAAACAGGGTTGCCCGCAGTGAATTTTACGAGAGATTTAAGAGTCAAAGGTCAGATTTTGAGGATAAAAACGGTGCAGAAATGCTCCAAATAATAGGCAAAAAGCGTGGTATGTTAATTTCAGGCGGCGAGGTTGATACCGATAGAGCATCAATAATGGTTATAGATGAATTCCGTGCGGCAAAACTCGGCAGAATTACCCTCGAATTACCGACAGATTACAATTAAAAATATACGGAAAAGTGATTTTTATATGGCTAAAACTAAAAGTGTTGAAGTAGTAGATTGGCTTTTGTTTGAAAACGAGGCACATAATAGGGGTTATAAATTTGTCTGCGGTATTGATGAGGCAGGTCGGGGCCCTCTTGCAGGACCTGTTTGTGCGGCGGCAGTTATACTCCCAGACAATCTTATAATAGGCGGTGTCAACGACTCCAAAAAGTTAACCGAAAAAAAGCGTGAAGAACTATATGATGTAATAATAGAAAAATCTGTTGCATACAGTATAGCGTTTGCAACAGTGGAGGAAATCGAGCGGGTTAATATCCTCAACGCTACTATGTCAGCAATGCAGCGTGCCGTGCAAAATCTCGATGTTAAAGCCGATTTTGCTATGATAGATGGCAACCGTTCGCCAGCACTTGATATTCCGTCCCAATGTATTATCAAGGGCGATTCAAGGTCAATGTCTATTGCGTGTGCTTCTATTTTGGCGAAGGTAACCCGTGATAGGCTAATGCTTGAATATGCCCAGAAATATCCCCAATATTTTTTTGAAAAGCACAAGGGCTACGGCACTAAACTACATACAGATATGATACTCCAACACGGAGTGTGCGAAATTCACAGACCGAGTTTTTTAAAAAAATTGCTCAAAGATGATAAGTAATGAATAACAGAACAACTAAAAATATCGGTGATATAGGCGAAAAATATGCCAGAAGGTATTTACAATTAAGATTTTACAAAATTCTTGATTTGCAATATAGCACCCCTTTCGGTGAGATTGATATAATTGCACAAAAGAAAAATACTATAATATTTGTCGAGGTCAAAAGCCGAACAGAGAACTACAAAACTCCGCCTGCCGAAGCCGTAACAAAGGCTAAACAGGACAGAATAATCAAAACTGCTTGTAGTTATATGAAAAGGAATAATATAAAACTTCAACCACGGTTTGATATAATCGAGGTAATTTTGGATAATCAAAATATGAAGAAAATTAAACTCAATCATATACTTAACGCTTTTGCAAGGAGTGGATATTATGCGGTTTTTTGACCTGCATTGTGATACATTATATAGGGCTTTTACAAATAACCAAACGCTATTTGAACCCGACTATCAATTATCGCTTGATAGGGGACAAAATTTCACCAAATGGACTCAATGTATGGCAGTTTGGCTGCCTGATGACTTAAATGCAGATGATGCGTTTGAATTATTCCAAAATGCAAGCAGTAAACTTAATGCCGATTTAAGCGGTACAAATATTAGGATTATCAAGGACAAGACAGATTTATCGTGCAATAATAATACTTCTGTTATTTTGACGGTAGAGAACGGGTCATTGATAGGTAATGATTTATCCAGAATTAAATATATGTCCGATATGGGCATTAAAATTTTAACATTAACTTGGAACGGCACTAACACTATTGGTGATGGTGCAGGTGTTGACAACCCAAGGGGGATAACTCCGTTTGGTATCAAGGCCTTAAACGAACTTGAACAAAACAATATAATTATTGATGTTTCCCACGCAAGCGAACCGCTTTTTTATGATGTTGTAAGATACTCTACAAAGCCATTTATAGCAACTCATTCTAACTCAAAGTCTTGCACAAATCATAAAAGGAACTTAACAGATGACCAATTTAATATAATCAAGTCTAATGGCGGTATAGTCGGTATAAATTTCTGTAATATGTTTTTAAATCAAGACCCCGCAAATGCCTGTATTGATGATGTAATTAGACACACGGAATATTTTTTGTCGCTCGGCGGTGAGGATATTCTCGCTATCGGCAGTGACTTTGACGGTGCAGATATGCCGTCGGATATCAGGGATATATCCGGTGTTTACAAAATATATAATAAATTTTTGAGATTAAATTACAGCCAGAATTTAGTTGACAAGATATTTTTCTTAAATGCACATAATTTTTTTGTTAAATATTTTGACATTTAAGCCGAAATAGTGTAAAATATACTTATTGTATAAATTAGTTGTATAAAATATTGTTA
>CAZZHP010000062.1:0-4107 GCA_964653925.1 uncultured Eubacteriales bacterium
GATATAGAGGGCGTGTTGCTGACTATGTATGACGGCAGGCTGAACCTTACACAACAAGTTGTCGCTGAGGTCAAAAAATATTTTCCACGAAAGGTTTTTGGTACAGTTATCCCTCGTGGAGTCAAAATGTCCGAAGCCCCAAGTTACGGTATGCCTGTTATGTATTATGACAAGTCGTGCAAGGGTGCAGAGGCATATATGCAGTTAGCACAAGAAATAATAAAAAAAGGGTGATATAAATGGCAAAAAAGGGCGGACTTGGCAAAGGCTTAGATGCGATTTTTATGGAGAACGAGAGCGAAAACAAAAACAGCACCATTACTCTCCCTATATCCGAGATTGAGCCTAACAAAGACCAACCAAGACAAGAATTTGACGAAACAGCACTCGCACAACTTGCAGAGAGTATCACTGCACACGGACTTTTACAGCCGTTGCTTGTCAGACCGCTGTTAAGCGGAGGATACCAGATAGTCGCAGGCGAGCGTAGGTATCGTGCGTGCCGTATGGCAGGCATTACCGAAGTACCTGTCTTGATAAGGGAACTTTCCGATGTCGAAACATTAGAGATTGCACTTATCGAAAATTTACAAAGGGAGAACTTAAATCCGATAGAAGAAGCCTACGGCTACAAAACGCTTATAGATGAATACGATTTTTCGCAAGAGGAAGTATCCAAAAGTGTCGGCAAGAGCAGACCTGCTATTGCCAATGCCTTGCGTTTGTTAAATTTACCTGAATATATAAGGCAAAAGGTCGAGCAGGGTGCTATAACCTCCGGTCACGCAAGGGCATTACTGCCACTCGAAGATGATGAGCAAAAGCAGGAACTCTGTGATATTATAATTTTGAACGATTTATCCGTAAGACAAGTAGAGAAGATTGTCAAGGCGAAACTTAGCAAAACAGAGGAAAAACCTGATAAGCAAGACAAAATTACGGTCAAACCTAAATATTTTAGCGAGGTTGAACTTGCACTTACCGAGCATTTGGGCAAAAAGGTAGTAGTAACTCCGCTCAAAAACAAAAAGGGCGGTATATTGCAGATAGAATTTTACTCAGATGATGATTTAAAAGATATTGCAAAATACTTTGAATAATTTTAGATTTAATATAGAAAGGGAATAAAAATGTTAGATATTAAATTTTTGAGAGAAAACCCGCAAATAGTTAAACAAAATATAAAGAATAAATTTCAGGACTCAAAGTTGCCGTTGGTTGATGAGGTTATAGAACTTGACGCCCAGAGCCGTGCTGTTAAGCAAGAGGCTGACAGTTTGAGGGCAAACAGAAACAAACTCTCCAAGCAAATTGGTGCTTTGATGGCACAGGGCAAAAAAGATGAGGCAGAGGCTACAAAGCAACTTGTCAAGGAACAGGGTGACAGACTTGCCGAGTTAGAAAAAGCAGAGGGTGATTATCAAGAGAAAATCAAGAATATTATGATGATTATTCCGAATATTATCGACCCAAGCGTGCCAATAGGTAAAGATGACAGCGAAAATGTCGAGGTTCAAAGGTACGGCGAGCCTGTTGTGCCGGACTTTGAAATTCCTTATCACAGCGAAATTATGGAGAGTTTCAACGGGCTTGACCTTGATAGTGCTCGCAAGGTTGCAGGTAACGGCTTCTACTATCTTATGGGGGATATTGCCAGACTACATTCAGCGGTTATATCTTATGCCCGTGATTTTATGATAGACAGGGGCTTTACATATTGTGTTCCTCCTTTTATGATTAGGAGTAATGTTGTTACAGGTGTTATGAGTTTTGCCGAGATGGACTCTATGATGTACAAGATTGAGGGCGAGGACCTCTACCTTATCGGTACAAGCGAACACTCTATGATAGGCAAATTTATTGATACTATCCTCAAAGAAGATGAACTTCCGCAAACGCTTACAAGTTATTCGCCGTGTTTCAGAAAAGAGAAGGGTGCTCACGGCATTGAGGAAAGAGGAGTCTACCGTATTCATCAATTTGAAAAGCAAGAGATGATTGTCATTTGCAAACCGGAGGAAAGTATGGTTTGGTTTGACAAACTTTGGCAAAATACGGTTGATTTGTTCCGTACACTTGACATACCTGTCAGAACTTTGGAGTGTTGTTCGGGCGACTTGGCAGACCTTAAAGTTAAGTCGATTGATGTTGAGGCTTGGTCACCACGCCAAAAGAAATATTTTGAGGTTGGCAGTTGCTCCAATTTGGGTGACGCACAAGCAAGAAGGCTCAAAATTCGTGTAAACGCAAAGGACGGCAAATACTTTGCTCATACGCTCAACAACACTGTTGTTGCTCCGCCGAGAATGTTGATTGCGTTCCTCGAAAATAACCTGCAAGCAGACGGCAGTGTTAATATCCCGACTGCGTTGCAACCTTATATGGGCGGTATGCAGAAAATTACAGTCAAAAAGTAATAGTATCAACATTGTTAACCTAAAAATGTTGGTAAGTTCGTGATTATTATTAGAAACAGAGGATATTTAAAATGGCAGAATTTATGACAGGACTCAAAAGGTCCGATTATTGTGGCGAACTCAGGCTTGCAGATGTCGGCAGAGAGGTTACCGTTTGCGGTTGGGTTCAAAGACAGAGGGATATAGGTCAGCTCATATTTATTGACCTTCGTGACAGGACAGGCATTATACAACTTGCCTTTGATGATAACAGTGACAGAGAGATTTTTCACAAGGCTTTTGTTATCCGCAGTGAGTTTGTCCTTGCCGCAAAGGGCATAGTGCGTGAGCGTAGTTCCAAAACTACCAAAATCGAAACAGGTGATATAGAGGTCTTTGTTACCGACCTTAGAATTTTATCCAAGTCCGAGACAACCCCGTTTGAAATTGTTGACGATACAAACACTAACGAAGAATTACGCTTAAAATACCGCTATCTTGACTTGCGTAGACGCCCTCTGCAAGAGAATATCATTATGCGTAGCAAGATTGCCAAGGTTGCCCGTGATTATTTTTACGAGAATAATTTTATCGAGATTGAAACTCCGATGATGATTAAGTCAACTCCTGAGGGTGCCAGAGATTACCTTGTGCCGTCAAGGATACATCGCGGCAAGTTCTATGCGTTGCCACAATCACCGCAAATTTACAAGCAATTACTTATGGTTGCAGGCTTTGACAGATATATTCAGCTTGCAAGATGTTTTAGAGATGAAGATTTAAGGGCTGACAGACAGCCGGAATTTACCCAAATTGATATGGAGATTTCTTTCTGCGATATGGAGGAAATTATGCAAATTAACGAGGGCCTGTTCAAGCGTTTGTTTAAAGATGTGCTTAACAAACCGCTCGAAACACCGTTTGAGCGTATTTCTTACACAGACGCTATGAATAAATACGGCTCAGACAAGCCTGATTTAAGGTACGATATGCACATAACGGATATCTCCGACATAGTATCAAATTGTGGCTTTTCTGTATTTACCTCCGCTATTGCGGGCGGTGGCTCCGTGCGTGGCATAGTTGCCAAAAATTCCGCAAATATCCTTACCCGTAAGGAGATAGACAAACTTACAGAGTATGTGCGTGGTATTGGTGCAAAGGGTCTTGCCTATGTGCGTTGGGTTGATGATGCCCCTAATTGCTCATTTGGCAAATTTATGGCAGACGGAGAGTTGAAGGCAATTCTGGATAAGTTTGGTGCAGAGAAAGGTGATGTTGTGCTTATTGTTGCCGACAAGAACAGCGTTACTCTGCCTGTGCTTGGTTCTTTGCGTGGCGTAGTAGCACAAAAACTCAACTTAATTGACAAGAATGTATTTAAGTTTGCGTGGGTTGTTGACTTCCCGTTCTTTGAATATGATGAGGAGAGTGGCGAGTGGCTCGCTATGCACCACCCGTTCACAATGCCACACGAGGACTGCTTGCAGTACCTTGATAATGACAAGGGCAAGGTCATCGCAAAGGCTTACGACCTTACGCTCAACGGCACAGAACTTTCGAGCGGTTCTATCAGAATTAACGACCCAGAACTACAACAGAGAATGTTCAGGGCATTAAAACTTACCGATGAAGAAATTGAGGCTAAATTCGGCTTCTTGGTCGAGGCTTACCGCTACGGCGGACCACCTCACGGCGGTATGGGCATTGG
>CAZZHP010000062.1:4207-5354 GCA_964653925.1 uncultured Eubacteriales bacterium
AAAATGATAAATTTTTAACAAACTTTTTCACTAAACATCTTGATTTTAAAATAATAAAGTGATATAATGTTTACATATTAAACTAATGTTATATATTGTAATAATTTTTAGAAAGAAAAGGGGATTTAATTATGGCAAGAGTTTATAATTTTTCTGCCGGTCCTTCAATGTTACCGGAATCAGTTTTAAAGATAGCAGCCGATGAGATGCTTGATTATCAAGGCAGTGGCCAATCTGTAATGGAGATGTCCCACCGTAGCAAAGTTTATGATGCAATTATCAAGGGTGCAGAGTCCTTGCTCCGTGAGGTTATGAATATTCCTGACAATTACAAGGTGCTTTTCTTACAAGGCGGTGCGTCAACACAATTCGCTATGATTCCGCTCAATCTTATGAACAAGAATAACAAGGCTGACTTTGTTATTACAGGTCAATGGGCTAAAAAAGCTTACAAAGAGTCTGCTAAATACGGTGATGCTAAAGCAGTTGCATCATCAGAGGATAAGACTTTCTCTTATATTCCTAAACTTGACCGCTCTATGTTCAGAGAAGATGCAGACTTTGTGCATATTTGTATGAACAACACTATCTACGGCACGGTTTATCACGAATTACCTGACACAGGTGATGTTCCGCTTATCGCAGATATTTCTTCTTGCATACTTTCAACACCTATTGATGTGTCCAAGTTTGGTATGCTTTACGCAGGTGCTCAAAAGAATATGGCTCCTGCCGGTGTAACTATCGTTATTATCCGTGAAGATTTAATCGGCAACGCTATGGATATCACTCCTACTATGCTCAATTATCAAACTCATTCAGATAATGACTCTATGTTCAATACTCCGCCGTGTTACAGCATTTATATGGCTAAACTCGTGCTTGAATGGATAAAGAATACCGTTGGCGGACTTGAAAAAATGCAGGAAATCAACGAGAAAAAGGCAAAAATCTTGTATGACTTCCTTGATAATTCCAAGATGTTCAGGGGTACAGTTGTTACTGAGGACCGTTCGCTTATGAATGTGCCTTTCGTTACAGGCAACGATGAACTTGACGCCAAATTTGTCAAAGAGGCTACCGCTGCCGGCTTTGTAAACCTCAAAGGACACCGTTCAGTTGGCGGTATGAGGGCATCTATCTACAA
>CAZZHP010000063.1:0-5320 GCA_964653925.1 uncultured Eubacteriales bacterium
AACTTACAAAATACTCCCTTGTATAGTGAACGCCGTTATAATCAAACGATACTGTTGAAGTAGCATTTTGTAAATTGAGTGTGCGGATATAATTAGTAGCGTTTGCGTTGCTAAACCCGAAGTCCATAAGTAATTTACCAAAGCATTGATAAGCACCGTAACCGCCACTTGAACCTTCGCCGACAAGCGACGCACAGTCACTTTTCGCTTGTGCTATCTTGGTAGCATCACCACTCTGGAAGTTCTCGACTATACTCCTCCAAAGTTCTGTTTTGTCTATGTTACCGCCATCATAGTTAGGGCGACTGTCACTTGGTCCGCCCGTCCACAATGACTCCTCGTTGAGTACAATCTCCTCTGTACCAACTTCGCCGTAAATAGTACCGCCCATAAAGCCGTTGCCTATTGGCAGGGTATTTTGTTGCCAAATGTTACCCTCGCTATCTACACCGCTACCTTGTGTACCTGGTAGGTTAGATGTACGAGCCGACTTTGTGTACCATAACAAAAGCTCGTTGTCGTTCTCGATAGCAGTAGTATCCGACGCTATTGTATTTACACCACTGCATAGAACAGAGGTCAAAAGCACGCAGATAACAAGTACTACTGATATGATTTTTTTACTGCCTTTCATTTTATCACCTTTCCTATAAATTATTTTATTCATATTTTTTTGAAATTATAAATAAAAAACCTTTATTCATCTGCTATTTTACCATAAAAAATAAATATATTCAAGTAGTTTTTGTCAATTTTTTAATAAATATCCTTGGTAAATTATTAAATAATAAAAATAGCAAGGTTACAACTTATAAGGCCATAACCTTGCTTGCCAAAGTCAAGTTTTTGATAAATTAATTATTGAAAAGCAGAGATAAGTCCTGCATATTTTTGCAAGATGAGTGTTGCATCTATCGAGTCAGCCTTGCCATCTTGGTTGACATCTGCTGCCGTTTGAGCATCTTCTGAAAGTTGATTTATATTAGCATAATGTTGCAAAACAAGAGTTGCGTCTATTGAGTCAACCTTGCCGTCGCCGTTTACATCACCGTAAACTATTGTTACTACATTAAACTCAACATTCCTTGTAAGTGTTGCACCGTTTTGAACACCACCGCCAACAGCATACTCAACCTCATCAGCAGAAATGCCATCTGAATTTTTACCGCCAAGGAACTCTGTTATGAGTTCTACTGTTGTTGTTGTATCTTTGAGTGCCTTGAATGTGAGTGTGCAGAGTGTTGCACCGTTTTTGAAGTTATAAAGGTCTGCATCATCTTGACTTACAACGCTTGCTACTGTGCAAATTTCGCCGGTCAAATAGTTTACCTGTAAGGTTTCGCCGTTTAATACAGGGAAGTTTTTAGCATTATCAGTTGACACTAACTCTAACGCTGTGCTGTCATATTTAACATTAAATTGTGAGTTTACAATGTAGTTAGGTGCAGTCAAGTTCCATGTTATTTTAACTGTGTCGCCAGATTTAACAGTAATTGGTTTATCCACTACCTCCGGTGTAGTTACAGTAACATTTTTGGTCATAGTTGCACCGTTTGCAAGTGCGTTATTTACGGCGTAATCAACTTCGTTTTGGCTGATACCTGCTGAGTTTTTACCGCCGATAACCTCAGGAGTCAATGTTACATCTGTGCTACCCTCTGCAATTACTCTAAACGAAAGCACGCAAAGGTTTGCACCGCTTGTAAAATTATAAAGTTCGCTGTCATTAACGCTTGCGTTTGTTGCTGTTACATAAATTTTGCCATCTGTATAATTTGTAATACAGTTTTGGGTTAACACAGGGAATGTCTCGCTGTCTGTTGTTTTGATGAGTTCAAGTTTGGTCGCATCATAAGTTACATTGAACTGTGCGTTTACAACCAAGCTTGGTGTTGTCAGTTTAAACTCAACATCTACAATATCACCAACACTTGCGGACTTGCCACATACTGTTGTTCCCTCTGCCGAAACGGCAAACGGCACTGTTGCAAATAGCATCATTACAACCATTATTATGGAAATAACCTTTAAAGTAGCCTTTTTCATTTTGTATTCCTCCGTATACTTAGATGATATGAAAAATATATCTTTACCATTTTATAATACAACATACCGATAATTTTTTCAATACTTATCTTGCTCTATTTTTTATATATATTGCTATTAGTCGTTATTTTGCCACAATATTTTAAATAAAAATATTGTTGTATGGTAAAAATGTTTTGTTAACAACGATATATCTATATCATTAAAACTTAGGCCAAGTATTATCCGTTACAAATTTTATCCCCTGCCTGCATTTATCGGGGGCTAATTTTATCCCCCGTACTGACAAAAGACCTAAACCAAACTTTAACACACTAATGTCTGTGATGATTTTAGCACCTACTGCACAACCCGCCCTTTTGCATTTGCAAGTAACGGTTATAAATATAACCATTTGCTACGCAAAAAAACTCCCACCTACTATTAGGTAGGTGGGAGAACACAAAGGAGATTTTGAAAAAATCAAATATTCTTTATCTCTTATAGTTTAGTTTTTTAAATTATTTGCAAAGAGCCTTAAACTCATCAGCAACGAATTGAACTTGTGTACCACAAATTACTTGTACATTGTTCTTGCTTGGACGCAATACGCCAGCAACGCCTGCTGATTTAATTTTCTTTTCGTCAACCTTTGTATAATCATTGATTTCAAGACGGAGTCTTGTGATGCAGTTGTCGATAGACTTAACGTTATCTTTACCGCCAACACCCTCAAGGATAATCTTAGCAACAGCTGTGTAGTCATTGTTAGCAAGAACTACCTTTGTTTCGTCCTCGTCATCATCTTCACGGCCGATTGTTTTGAGGTTCATACCTTTGATTACAACATAGAATACTACGAAGTAGATTACAGCAAATGCAACGCCGAGGCCGAGGAGCCATAAGCAGTTACGAGCACCTGGTGCCTTAAAGCTCAATACATAGTCAACAAGACCAGCAGAGAATTGGAAGCCTGCTCTTGTGTCGAGTGCAGCTGTGATTGTGCAAGAAACAGCTGTCAACAAAGCGTGTACTACATAAAGTACAGGAGCAAGGAACATAAATGAGAATTCGAATGGCTCTGTTACACCAGTGAAGAATGAAGCAAGAGCTGCTGATAAAAGGATACCTGCTGCAGCACCTTTCTTTTCTTTCTTAGCAAGAACATACATAGCAAGAGCTGCTGCTGGGATACCGAACATCATTACAGGGAAGAAACCTGCTTGGTACATACCTGTGATTTGTAAACCAGCCTCGTTGTAGAGCATATCTTCGCCTGACCAGAACTTACCGATATCGTTGATACCAGCCATATCAAACCAGAAGATAGAGTTAAGAGCGTGGTGAAGACCGAATGGGATAAGCAAACGGTTGAAGAAGCCATAGATACCGGCACCAAGAGCACCAAGGTTAAGAAGTGCCTTACCAAATGCGATGAGACCAGCAAAAATGATTGGCCATACAAAGAGAAGTACAAAAGCAACAACAAGTGAAATAACTGCTGTAACGATTGCTACGCAACGCTTACCACTGAAGAAGCCGAGGAAGTCAGGTAACTTAACCTTACGGAACTTGTTGTAGCAACCTGAACCGATAAGACCGGCAAGGATACCGATAAATTGTGTTGCAATCTTGTTATATGCTGTGTAAGCAGCCATGTTATCAGCTTGAAGAGCCTCAACTGATTCATAACCTCTCAATACAGCGGCAGAACCCGGAGCGAGAAGTGTTGTAATAATAAGCCATGATACAAGGCCAGCAAGTGAAGCTGTACCATCGTTATCATCTGCCATACCTACTGCAATACCTACAGCGAACAATATAGCCATATTGTCGATGATAGCAGATGCAGTCTTAATAAGGAACATTGCTAACGCACTGTTAGCACCCCAGCCAGCTGGGTCAATCCAATATCCGATACCATAGAGGATACCGGCAACAGGTAAAACTGCTACAGGGAGCATCAATGATTTACCCATTCTTTGAAGAAATTTCATCATAATCTTATAACTCCTTTCATATTTTTTTACATTATGATGTAATTTTTTATATCAAAGCCAAATCTTTGGCTTTTAATATACATATTAAATTGTATTAACCGTTTATCAAGGACTATGTATTAGAGGTGCTCCTTGATATATGTTGTAAGTGCATCGTAAGCCTTATCTTCGTCTGCACCGTCAAATGTGATAACCATATCATCATCTTTCTTGGCACAAAGTCCCATAATGCCCATAATACGCTTAGCATCAACTGTTTTGAAACGGGCTGTTATCTTGATGTCACAAGCAAACTCCATAGCAAGCTTTGCTATTTGTCCCGCCGGTCTTGCGTGCAAGCCGAGTGCATCTGTTATAGTGTAGTTAAATTCTTTCATTATATAAAAGCTCCTTCACAAATTATTTGGATAAATCTATCTCTCTAATCTTCTTACGCAAACCAAGTGTAAATGTAGGGGAAACAGAAAGTTCATCATAACCCATCTTTAAGAATGTCTCGGTAAGGGTCAAATCTGATGCAAGTTCACCGCAGATACCCGCCCAAATGCCGTTTGCGTGAGCATTATCAACTATTATTTTGAGCATTCGCAAAATAGCAGGGTGATGTGAATCGTACAAATCATCAAGCATTTCGTTTTGCCTGTCAATAGCAAGTGTATATTGTGTAAGGTCATTTGTGCCTACGCTGAAAAAGTCAACCTCTTTTGCAAGGTCATTACTAATCATTACCGCCGCCGGTGTTTCAATCATAATACCAAGTTCAACCTCGCCAAACTCGATATTCTGGGCGATAAGTTCCGACTTGACCTCACTTACAATCTCTTTTATCCTTTTAACTTCTGCCACAGAAATTATCATCGGGAACATTATGCCGATGTTGCCAAACTTAGATGCTCTGAAAATTGCACGGAGTTGAGTCTTGAACAAATCAACTCTATCAAGGCAAATTCTGATAGCACGGTAACCCATAGCAGGATTTTCTTCCTTTGGCAGATTAAAGTAATCAACCCTCTTGTCTGCACCAATATCAAGAGTACGAATGATAAGTTTTTTACCTTCAAGTTTTTCGGCTACATATTTATAGCTTTCAAACTGCTCCTCCTCGGTCGGATAATCAGAAGCACCTATATATAGGAACTCACTCCTAAAAAGTCCAACGCCGTTAGCGTCATTTTTAAGCACCAAATCTACATCTTTGGCATTACCGATATTAGCAAAAATATTTATCTTGCGACCATCGAGGGTAATATTTTCAAGCCCTTTGAGTTGATTTAAAAGTTCCTTTTGCTCTGCCT
>CAZZHP010000064.1:0-5288 GCA_964653925.1 uncultured Eubacteriales bacterium
TTGTAAGAAAAAAATTCATTATTAGCCACCTAAAAAACCTCCTATCATTCACTTCGTAACACAAAACACAAGTAGCTATTGCAAAAAAATTATTTTACATTCAAATAAGATTTTACAAGAGTTTCGAGCAAATCATCTCTATCAATTTTGCTGATAATTTTTCGTGCGTTTTTATATGTCGTAATATAAGTTGGGTCTTCTGACAAAATGTAACCAACAATCTGGTTTATTGGGTTATAACCCTTTTCTGCCAAAGCGTCATAAACAGCCCTTAACATTTGTTTAGTCAACTCATCTTTATCGGACGGAATAGAAAACACCATAGTTTTATCATCTAACATACAAAACACCTGCCAATCAATTATACTGTATATTTTATTATACACTATATATTGCAAATTTTCAATAGATTTAAAATATTTACTAAAAATATTTTTGTTATCTTAATTCTGCACCTAATTGATTTAGAGCCTTGATAGATTTCTTGATTACAGAGTTGATTTGTTCCTCTGTAAGTGTTGACTCAAAACTACGCAACACAAGGTTAAATGCAACACTTTTTTTGCCACCTTGAATTTGCTTGCCTTGATATACATCAAATAATTTTAATTCTTCGAGTAATGTACCTGCCGCACTGCGAATTGCCTTTTCGAGTGTTAATACAGGCATATTTTCATCACAAATAACCGCTAAGTCACGGGATACGCTTGGGTATTTAGGCAGATGTTTGTATTTTTTCTCGGTATTTGAGTTTGCAAAAAGCATATCCATATTAAGTGTTATAGCATAAACTCGTGTACCGATACCGTAATTTTGTGCAACCTTTGGGTGAATTTCGCCGATTGTGCCGAGTTTCTCGCCGTTAATAGTGAGCAAAGCACATCTGCCTGTGTGGAATGCGTACTCATCACTCGTTGCCTCTACATCATAATTTGTAATACCTGCCTTTGCAAGTACCTCCTCGGCAATACCCTTAGCATTAAAGAAGTCAAAATCACCACCATAAACACCTACAACAAGTGTCTTTTGTTCAATAGGCAATTTGTCATCGGTTGTAGGGATATACTCACGGGCAATCTCAAACAAACCAACCTCTGCGTTACGGCTACTATAATTGTTGGCAAGTATCTCCATCATACTTGGGAGTGCTGTTGTACGCATAATAGAAGTATCCTCGCCGAGCGGGTTTGATATTACAACAGATTTACGCAGTTTATGGTCGGCAGGCATCTCAATCTTGTTATAATATTTAGGGCTTATAAATGAATAAGTCATAATTTCATCAAGACCTAATGCAAACAATGTGTTGGTAATATTGCAGTCGAACTTCTGTCTTTCGCTGTATTTGCCCTTTGCACCACCACTAATTGAGGTTGACTCGATTACATTGTAACCGTAAAAACGGGCAACCTCCTCTGCTATATCTGCCTTGTGTATAAGGTCAGGTCTGAATGTCGGCACAATAATTTGTCCATCTTGTACAATACAGTCAACCTTATTTAAAATTTCGGTCATCTCTTGTTGTGAAAGGTTTGTTGCAAGGAAGTTGTTTATCCAATCAGGTTCAAACTTAATTGTATGATTTTTCTTTTCAAAACAAACTTGTGAGATAATGTCGTCCATAACATCACCAGCACCGAGCAACTCGACAAGTTCGCAAGCCCTCTCTAACGCAGGAATACAAGCGTTAGGGTCAAGTCCCTTTTCGTATCTTGAAGAAGCGTCTGTACGCATACCCTGTGATTTAGCGGTAATTCTTACGCTTGGACCGGAGAAGTTTGCACTCTCGAACACAATAGTAGTTGTATCGTCCATAATACCCGAATACTCGCCACCCATAACACCTGCAATAGCAACAGGTTTGTTGCTGTCGGCAATTACGAGGTCCTTTTCTGTAAGTTTACGCTCTACGCCATCGAGGGTGGTGATTTGTTCGCCGTTTTTAGCCAAGCGGACATTTATCTTGGCACCATCAACAAAACGCAGGTCAAAAGCGTGCATCGGTTGACCGTATTCAAGCATTACATAGTTAGTAATATCTACTATGTTGTTAATAGGTCTGACGCCCATAGCACGAAGTCTTTCACGCAGCCAGCGTGGAGATGGTTTAACATTAACATTTTTAACTATCCTTGCACAATACACAGGGCAAAGTTCAGGATTATGAATTTCAACTTGGAGCATATCTTTTGAACTGCCGTTGCCAGCCTTAACGGTCGGAGTGTGTAAGTTAAGCTGACCGCCAAATGTAGCAGCCGCCTCCCTTGCAAGCCCTATAACGCTAAAACAGTCAGGTCTGTTAGAGGTAATCTCGAACTCAACCTTTGTATCATTAAGCCCGATAGCCTCCCTGATGTCCATACCAATAGTCTTGTCGCAATCATCTCCAAGTACAAAAATACCGTCCTCAACAGCATAAGGGAAGTCGTGTTTGGTAAGCCCGAGTTCACCAAGTGAACATAGCATACCGTAGGACATAATGCCACGAAGTTTGCCTTTTTTGATTTTTCTGCCGTCAGGTAAAACGGAATTATCCTTACATACAGGGATATAATCGCCAACTACAAGGTTTGTTGCACCTGTTACAATTTGTACAGGCTCGCTCTCGCCTACATCAATACTGCACACTACAAGTTTATCAGCGTCAGGGTGCTTGTCAATTTGAAGTACCTTGCCGACAACTATATTATTTATTTTTTCGCCCTCTATCTCGTAGCCCTCAACCTTTGAGCCACTCATTGTCATAGCCTCTGCAAATTCACGAGGGGAAACATTAACTTTTGTAAATTCATTAAGCCATTTAATAGATAAATTCACTTTTGTCAGTCCTTTCTAAACTTAATTAGTCAAATTGCTCGATAAAACGAACATCATTCTCGTAGAACAAGCGAATATCATCAATACCATAACGACGCATTGCAACACGCTCAAGTCCCATACCAAGTGCAAAACCGGAATATTCCTCTGGGTCAATGCCACAATTAGAAAGCACCTTAGGGTGTACCATACCGCAACCCAAAATCTCTATCCAGCCCTCGCCCTTACAAAGCGGACAACCCTCGCCGTGACAGTTGAAGCATTGAACATCAACTTCGGCAGAAGGCTCTGTAAACGGGAAGTGATGCGGGCGGAAACGGACAACGCTATCCTCGCCATAAAGCCTCTTTACAAATGTTTCGAGAGTACCTTTGAGGTCCGCAAAAGTGATATTTTTATCAACTACAAGTCCCTCAATCTGATGGAACAACGGTGAGTGAGTAGCATCAAGTGCGTCGCTCCTATAAACTCTGCCTGGTGAAATAATACGGATAGGTGGTTTTTTGTTCTCCATTACCCTTATCTGCACAGGAGAGGTCTGGGTACGGAGCAAGATATTATCGCTGATATAGAAAGTATCCTGTGTATCACGGGCAGGGTGGTCCTTTGGAATATTAAGTGCCTCAAAGTTGTAGTAATCGTACTCAACCTCAGGGCCATCGACAATCTCGAACCCCATACCGATAAAAATCTCTTGTATTTCATCAAGAACTATACTAAGCGGGTGCTTACTGCCGAGTTTTTTAATTTTGCCTGGCATTGTAACATCGAGCCTTTCGTCGATAAGTTTTTGGGCTTGTGCCGCCTCGTTTATTGCCTTGATTTTTTGCTCAATTTTCTCCTCGATACTTGCTCTAATCTCGTTAGCAAGTCCACCGATAACAGGGCGTTCCTCAGCGGATAATTTGCCCATTTGCTTTAAAATTGCAGTAAGTTCACCTTTTTTGCCCAAAATTTTAATTCTCAAATTTTCGATATCCTGTGCAACTTGTGCTTCTGCGAGAGCCTTTTCGGCTGCAATACGAATTTCATGTAATTGATTTTTCAAAATTTATCATTCCTTTCAACAAATTTAATTTCTTAAAATTCATATAAATAATTCATTAAATATTGCGGTATCACGGTATCACAATTAAATATTAAAAAAGTCCCTTTGGAAATACTCCAAAGGGACGAAATAGCAATTCCGTGTTACCACCCTAATTTTTGCATAGCATAATGCCAACGCAAACACTCTGCTGACTTATAACGATAGCCAAACCGTCAAAGCCTACTGTAATTTCAGCCTTGCCACTCCAAAGGGAACTTCGTGTACTTAACCTAAAATAAACGCTTTCAGCCGATGGCGTTTCTCTCTGTTAATTTTGGCTTTTAAGCAACTACTTCCTTTTTCGCCGTGTTATCTAATAATTATTTTACCACTTTTATACAACTATTGCAAGTGTTTTTGATAATTTTATAAAAGTTCTTTTCTTAATTCTGCACCTGATTTCGCACTTAAATATGCAGGTGGAATATCAAAGGCAGTCTTGCAACCTGACATACCCTCCCTATTCATACGAACGGCAGCCCTTGCATACGCAACAAGCACACTTGATGTAAATTCAGGATTTGAGCCAAGTTTGAGTGAATATTCTATAATATGCGGTGTTTCGCCGTTTAAACCTGTTCTGCCACTGCGAATTACAAAGCCACCATGCTCAATACCGCTATGATTAGCTGTAAATTCCTCCTCGCTAATAAAATGCACTATTGTGTTATAATCAGCGAAATAGTTCGGCATTGTTACTATTTCGTGTTCGATTTTGCTGAGGTCTGCCCCCTCTTTGGCTACTACAAAGCACTCCCTTAAATGCTTTTGTCTTGCCGTTAATTCAGGGTTAGCACCGCTCCTGACTAAATCTATTGCCTCTTGTAACGGAATAGTATATTGTTTAGCATTTTTAACACCGTCAATTCTGCGGATAGCATCAGAATGGCCCTGACTTACACCCTTACCCCAGAATGTGTAGTCTTTGCCATCAGGCAACACGCAATTACCGTAAAGGCGGTTAATTGAGAACAGGCCTGGGTCCCAACCGATAGAAATAATAGAAATTTTGCCCGACTCACGAGATGCCTTATCGTTATTATCAAAATGCTCAGGAATTTTAGCGTGGGTATCAAAACTGTCGACAACATTGAACATTGTAGCAAGTTTAGGTGTTTGAACAGGCAAATCTGTCGCACTGCCACCGCAAAGAATAAGCACATCAATATCATTTTTAAATTCTTCTATTTTGTCAATACTATATACCGGACAATTTTCTGTACAGATAGTAACACTATCTGGGTTACGGCGTGTAAATACCGCAACAAGTTCGGTATCTGTATTCTGTTTAATGGCAAATTCTACGCCTCTGCCAAGATTACCGTATCCGACTATACCAATCTTTATTTTATCCATAGCAACTTATCTCCTTACTTTGTTC
>CAZZHP010000065.1:0-5102 GCA_964653925.1 uncultured Eubacteriales bacterium
ATGATTGTGAGTTAAGGTTTGTGCTTCCGTTATTTGTAAAGTAGCAAGGGGAAACTATTCTGCCCTTATGCTCGCCACCTGTGATTACAATACCTGAACCAGGGGCAGTACCGCAGAAACGCATCCAGTCCTCTTTGCAAGCGTTCTCTACTGTACCGCCTGAAATATTGATTGGGTTTGTCCATGTAGCACCCTTATCGTAACTCTTGTAGCACCATACATACATTGTGCAGGTTACAGTAAGTTCACCTTTGTTTGCTGTTGTATATACGAAGATATTACCTGCATCTTCTGTAAAGTTACCTGCATTATTAGGGTCCTTTTTGAGTGAGCCGTATGAATAGTCATCTACAAAATATGTCATACTCTCAACATATTTGCCGTTAGCGTCAGGCTCGTAAACCTTTGCTGTGCCATCTTCTTCATCTTGAATAAGACCGTAGAGTTTGTTGCCACTTCCACCGTTTTTAACAGTGTTGAGTGCTTGCATTCTCTTTTGTGTTCCATCTGCCATATTAGCAGTAAAGAAACCGCTACCGTCTTGAATAAGTCCCATATTCATAGCAGCAGATGACTCAGGGAACATATCTACGAGCATATATGTGATATTGTTTTCTGCATCATAACTAAGGCACGGGTCAATGTGCATAGGCTGTTGACCGCTACGGGAGCAGTTAACAGGCTTACCAAACTCAGAAATTGTCACTTGGTCGAGCCATGTTTCACCGTTATCAAGTGAACGGCGAATTTGAATGTCGATAGCACCCATATCCCCCGCTCCGCCTTTTCTCTCATCAATAGCGGCGATTGTTACATCACCTGCTTGAACAAGAGATGGAATACGGTAGTTAGATGAAAGAACATCTATCTCCATAATTGCCTGTCTGTTAAAGTTATAGAAGAAGCCGTATTTATCATAGGTTGATGCGTAAGTTGTCGCAAGTATACCTGCATTTGTCTGGCCAACATAATTTTTGCGTTGTGTCTTTGTCAATGTGCCATCATAGATTATTGCGTTAGCAATACTATCGCTAACAACTGTATCTGTTGCACCTGTAATTGCAAAGAGGTTTGACTTAACCGCTGTGCCTGCTAATGTACCGTCAAGGTAGAACTTAACATTTGTGCCGTCAGCTTCCATTACAATAGTATGCCATTGTGTTGTATCGTTAAGTCTCTCTGAGTTAGCAGTTACGGAAATATTGCCAAAGCCAATCTCGTTTGTTGTTGGGTCAACATACAAGCCCTCTGTTGTTGTGCTGTTTTTAAGAGCAAACAATGTTGTCTTTGTAGCCTCTGTAAGTTTGTAAGAAACTGCGATTGTACCCTTGTTTAATGCAAGTACATCTGCAATTTGTTCAGTTGTAAGTTTGCTGCCGCTCTCAACTGCTAAAACATTGTTGGCAGCTGTTGCTGTAAGGTCCTCAAGTTTAACATCTTTCATTGAACCTGTAAATGTCCAGTTGTAACTACCGCCACGGTTGGTACCGCCCAATGTGAGTTTGTCGATAGTTAAGCCGATATCTTTTGCAAACTTGGTTGTGGTTGCTTCTTCTTTTTTAACTAATTTGCTGTCAAAATAGAAGGCATAATATTCATTTTCAGAAACTTCAAAAGTTACTGTATGCCAATTACCGTCATAGATATTTGAACATATACTTGTTACGCTTGCGTTAAAATCTTTTGTACCGTTACCACGAATTTCTACGCCAATGGTGTTGTTGTTCGGTTTAAGATAAAACTGAATATAAGTATTTACATTAGAAGTGTTAAGACCAACCATACCGGAGATAATTGATGGCTTGGTTGATGCCTTAAATGAGTATGTTACTCTGGCACTTACTGCGTTAGAGAGTACACCTACATCTTCGTCATGGGACTCTCCTGTCCCTGTAAAGCTTTTCTCTGTGTCGGTGTAGTACTCTTTTACCTTGTCAGTTACCTCGGCTCTTGCTGTAACAGGCATTACTACCATAGAAACAAGCATAGCCACTGCAAGCAACAATGTAAGAATTTTGTTAGCTGTTTTCTTCAAAACTAACACCCTTTCTGTAATTTTTTATTTAATCGAGTAATATTAAACAAAATGCCCATTACTCAAATTAAGTAACCTTGTTATTCTCCCAATAGCGTAAAATAACAATTATATTGTTATTTTACCATAAAAATCAAATATATTCAAGTAGTTTTTGTTAATTTTTTTAATAAAATTTCTAAAAAATATAGATAAACAAAAATCGCAAGGTTACAATTTATAAATTAATAACCTTGCTTATTAAGTCTAATTTTTAAGATAGGTTAATTATTAAAATTCCACGATAATTTCTGCATATTTTTGCAAGATAAGCGTTGCGTCTGTCGAGTCAATTCGGCTGTCCTTGTTAACATCTGCTGCATTTTGGGCATCTTGTGTAAGTTGATTTATACTTGCATAATGTTGCAAAACAAGGGTCGCATCTACCGAGTCTACCTTGCCGTCGCCGTTTGCATCGCCGTAAACTATTGTTTCGGCATTTGGCTTAACACTCCTTGTAAGTGTTGCACCGTTTGTAAGCGTATTATTTACTACATAATCAACCTCGTTTTGGCTGATACCTGCTGGGTTTTTGCCACCGATAACTTCCGGAGTCAATGTTACATCTGTGTTGCCCTCCGCAATTACCCTAAATGAAAGCACACAAAGGTTTGCCCCACCTGTAAAATCATAAAGTTCGCTGTCGTTACTGCTTACATTTGTTGCCGATGCAACAATTCTGCCACTTGTGTAGTTGGCAACACAGTTTGAGGTTAACATCGGGAAGGTTTCGCTGTCGGTTGCCCTGATTAGTTCGAGTTTGGTCGCATCATAAGTTACGCTAAACTGTGCATTTACAACCAAGTTTGGAGTTGTCAGTTTGAACTCGACATTTACAATATCCCCAACATTTGCGGACATACCGCATACTGTTGTACCCTCTGCCGAAACTGCAAGCGGTACTGTTGCAAACAACATCATTACAACAATTATTATAGATAGAATTTTTAGTGTAGTTTTTCTCATTTGTATTCCTCCGTATACTTAGATAATATAAGAACATATTCTTACTATTTTATAATACAACATACAAGTAACTTTTTCAATACTTATCTTGCTGTGTTTCTTTATATATATTGCTATTGGCAGTTATTTTATGTTTATATTCCCAATAAAATCATATTAAAGATTTTTGCACATATTTATAAATGAGTTGATTTATTTTTTATAATCGGGGTGCTTTATGAATATTAAAAAAAGAGTGATAACAATAGTAGCAATACTGTCCGTACTATGTACCTCTGCGTTGGGTATAGGTGCAATACCAAGCGGAAAAGGTGAAAAGTCCCACATAAAATACGCCGAATTTAATGTTACCTACGAGGCATTAAAAAAGGCTGTTAACTACGATATACAGACCTACGGTGACGCTGTCCACCTTGATTGCATAGAACTTTTGTCATACCTTGCGAGCATTTACGGCGGAGATTTCAGCAATTATAAATCAAGCGATATGGAAAAATTAGCACTTAATCTATTATCGGGCGAAACTATCGCAAGCCTTACCAAAGATTTGCAATATTACAACTATTACCACGAGGTATATACCGCTGTTTTGGCGGAATTTATAGGTGAATACAGCGAAGATTACACCGACACAGACGGCACAGTCAAGACCAAAACTATGTATGGACTAAAAGTTTTTTCGCCTATTGCAAGCACTTTTCCGTACAGTGATTATGATGACTTTGGGGCGAGTCGCACCTACGGTTACAAGCGACAACATCTCGGTCACGATATGATGGCTGCCACCGGCACGCCTGTAATTGCTATCGAGAGCGGTACAGTCGAGTGTATCGGGTGGAATCAATACGGCGGTTGGCGAATAGGCATACGCAGTTTTGACCGAAAGCGTTACTACTATTATGCCCATCTAAGGCAGAACCGCCCTTATCATATTGATTTGCAGGTAAATCAGACTGTTGTTGCCGGTGATGTAATCGGCTATGTAGGCCGTACAGGATATTCTGCTACCGAGAACACCAACGGGATAGAAGTAAGCCATCTGCACTTAGGGTTAGAACTTGTATTTGACGAAAGTCAAAAGGAGAGCGATAACGAGATTTGGATAAACTTATATGCTATAACCCGTCTGCTCTCCTCGCATCAAAGCAAGGTTGTCCGTGTAGCCGAAACCAAGGAATTTTACCGTGCTTATAACTTTACCGAAAGGTTTGTACCCGACGGCTCAAAACAAATTTTAAACGGCAAATTATAATATTAAATTACTCTAACGGCAGTTTAAACCAAAATACACTGCCGTGACCGACCTCGCTCTTAACACCAAAAGTTGCGTTATGCAGCTGCAATATAGTCTTAACAATAGACAGCCCAAGTCCCGTACCGATAACCGAACTCTTGTGTGATTTATCAACCTTATAATATCTGTCCCAAATAAGGTCTATCTTGTCAGCCTCTATGCCTACGCCGTGGTCCTCGACCTCTACCAAAACCATATTATCCTCAACTCTTTGTCTGACAATTACAGTCTTATCCGCACCGGCGTAATTTATGGCGTTGTTAATCAAATTGTAGATAACCTGAGTAATTTTGCTGTGGTCGGCAAATACAATAACATCAGCATCACATTCAAACTCAATTATATAATTATCCTGCTCAATTAACTTGGAGTATCTGTCAAATATACTCCTTATGCAGTCGGTAAGCGAAAATCTTGATTTATCAACAGTAAGCGTGCCGGACTGTAACTTAGAAATATCCATCAAATCACTTACCAAAATACTCAAACGGGTTGCCTCATCTATGATAATTTGGACATTTTCGGGGGTGTTCTCGTTTGGCAAATCTCGCATAACTTCGCCGTAGCCGATAATCATAGTCAGCGGTGTACGCAAATCGTGCGAAACATTGGCAATTAACTCCTTGCGTAAACTGTCCACCTTTGACAATTCGCTTGTAGCAAAATTGAGTGTAGTGTTTAACTCCTGAATTTCTCTGTATGCACCGCCCGAGAATTTTACATCATAATTTTGTTTGGATAGTTCCTTAGCGTTGCGGTTCACCGCCA
>CAZZHP010000066.1:0-5080 GCA_964653925.1 uncultured Eubacteriales bacterium
GTATTATTAAGTTCCTTGGTTTTGAGCAAGTTTTCAAGAATAGCCTTACAAGCCTTCCAATCGGCGGTGGTAAGGGTGGCTCTGACTTCGACCCAAGGGGTAGGTCAGATAACGAGATTATGCGTTTCTGTCAATCATTTATGACCGAACTTTATAAATATATTGGACCGGATATAGATGTTCCTGCTGGCGACATCGGCGTTGGCGGTCGTGAGATTGGCTTTATGTACGGCCAATATAAGAGAATTAAAGGTTGTTGGGAGAATGGTGTTCTCACAGGTAAGGGTTTAAGTTACGGCGGTTCACTTATTCGTCCAGAGGCAACAGGTTACGGCGTAGTTTATTATCTCCAACAAGTTCTTGCACACTTTGGTGAGGACTTAAAGGGCAAGACTGTTGTTTGCTCAGGTTACGGTAATGTAACATGGGGTACTTGCAAAAAGGTTACCGAACTCGGTGGTAAGGTAGTTACTCTTTCAGGTAAAGATGGCTATGTTTATGACCCTGATGGTGTAAACACAGAAGAAAAGTTCCAATACATAGTAGAAATGCGTGAAAAGCACGAGAAAACTCTCAAAGATTATGCTGAGCATTTTGGTGCTACTTTCTATGCAGGCGAGAAGCCATGGGGTGTTAAGGGTGATGTAGTTATCCCTTGTGCTACACAAAATGAGGTACAACTCGAAGATGCTAAAAAGATTGTCGAGAACGGTGTTCAATTCTATGTAGAGGGTGCTAATATGCCGGCTACTAACGAGGCTATCGAGTATCTTAAAGCAAACCTTAAGGGTGTTGGCCCTGCAAAGGCTGCTAACGCAGGCGGTGTTGCAACTTCTGCTCTCGAAATGAGCCAAAACTCTGCTCGTCTTGCTTGGACTGCTGAGGAAGTTGATGAAAAACTTTATAATATTATGAAGAACATTCACGACAATTCAGTTGCTGCTGCTGAGGAATACGGACTCGGTTATGACCTTGTATCAGGTGCTAATATTGCAGGCTTCAAGAAGGTTGCAGAGGCTATGATGGCACAGGGTGTTATCTAATCTACTAATAATATTTGATAGTAATATAAAAATATACAGGGCTGTTACTTGCTGACAGCCCTGTTTTTCTATGCTTTTAATTGGTATAGATATAGCCAGATTTAAAACCGGTATATCAATACAAAAACGCACAAAAACCCTATGCCCCACAAATCACGGGATTTGCAGGGCATAAGGTTTGATATATTTTAAAAAAAAGAGGTAAAACAATACGATAAAAACATCAAATGAATAATCAATGCCTTTAACCGTTTATTATTTTATCAGTTTATATTGATAAAGTCAATAGAAAAACCTCAAAAAGACAAAACTTTGTACACTAACTATGTTTTTATGACAAATTGTAAGAATTATTTTGTCTAAAATTAAAATGATATATAACAAAAAATAGCAAGATTTCTCTCGCTATTATTTTAAAAGGTTGTTTAATTTTAATTTGTACTGTCTTTGCTGACCCACCAAATAGTATTGCCGTCAATATCAAGCGTAATATAATCTGTTCCGTCTTCGTTTACAATAGTAAAGATTTTGTTCATATTATCGCCATCGGCATAACTTATGAGGTTAGCCGTTATTGTGTTATCCTGTACGCTATAATTCCCGTTGCCACCGGTGGAACCTATATAATACGATATGGTGCCGTTTTTATCTATTGTTAGCCCGCAACCGTAGTCTCTATAACTTGTGCCGAATACGCTAATTAGCCAAGTATAGTCTGTCTTGTTTGTGTCTATTGTCCAAGTATTTGGAATATCCACAGTTATCTCGGTTGCATCAGTCGTAGGTTCGGTAGTTTGATTTTTAGATTTTACTTCTTCTTCTGTTGTAGGCTCAGTATTCCCAGCGGTAGACTTGTCACTTTGAGTTGTTGCATCTGTTTTAGGTTTGTCATCTTTTGTATATATGTAAACACCGACACATACAGCCAACACGATTGCCACAAGCACACAAATTATTTTTCTCATAAAATCACCCCTTGTACATTCTATAATTAGATTATACTACTCCGAGTCCAAAAATACAATATGTTTTGAAAAATAGATAAAAAATTAAAAAAAGACTATTGATTTTTTTGTATTTTATGTTATAATTATATAGAACACAAGCCAATTCATATTGATAAGCGAGTAGCAGGCTCTGTACGGTCAGAGGCTGTGAACCATGTCAGGCGGGGAACCGAGCAGCATTAAGTGGATTCTTTGATGCGATATAGTAAGTCTGCTATTCACTTATCTGTATGATTAACCATTTAGGTTGGGCTTGTTTTTGTTTTACAGAAGGGTGTGGTAAATGTGTATCAGGTTCTTTATCGTAAGTGGCGTCCTCAGACATTTGACAGTGTTTACGGACAGGCACAGGTAACCCAAACGCTTAAAAATCAAATCAAAAATCAAAGATTTGGTCACGCTTATCTGTTTACAGGCACTCGTGGCACGGGTAAAACAACTTGTGCCAAAATACTTGCCAAAGCAGTTAATTGCCTTAATCAACAGGGTGGCGACCCTTGTGGCGAATGTGAGAATTGCCGTGCTGTTGAGAGCGGTGCTATGCTCGATATTGTCGAGATGGACGCAGCAAGTAACCGTAGAATTGATGATATTCGTTCGATTATTGATGAATCAGCGTTTAATCCGTCAAAGGGCAAATACAGAGTATATATAATTGATGAGGTCCACATGCTAACTAAGGAGGCTTTTAACGCCCTGTTAAAAACTCTCGAAGAACCACCGGAGCATGTAATCTTTATCCTTGCTACTACTGAGGTCGATGAGTTACCTGCAACTATACTTTCACGCTGTCAAAGGTTTGACTTCAACAGAATAAGGCGAGAGGATATTGCCCAGAGACTCCACTTTGTAGCGGATAAAGAGGGTGTTGGACTCACGCAAGATGCCGCACTTTTGATTGCTTCTGTTGCTGATGGTGCTATGCGTGATGCACTTTCGCTACTTGATAGATGTATCGGAATTAGCGAGCAGATAGACATTAGGGTGGTTCGTGTGGCAGCGGGACTTGCTCAAAAAGATTATATATCTGGACTTGCGAACGCTTGTATAAACAAGAATTGTGCAACGGCACTCGAAATAATTGATAGGTTACATGGGGAATCTAAAAGTATGCTCCGACTTTGTGAGGAATTAATATCGCATTTCCGTAACCTTATGTTAATCAAGACAGTTAAAAACCCCCGTAATATTGTTTTTATGACAGATGAGGAGTTTGATGACTCTGTTCTTCAATGCCAAAATTTGAGTTTAAGCGAAATTATTTATATAATTGATATACTCAGTTCTGCCCAAGATAAAATGGGTAGGGGTAATAGCAACCGTACCGAACTTGAAAGTGCGTTAGTTAAACTCTGCTCACCTGAGCTTGAAGTTACTACGGAGGCCCTGCTAAGCAGGATAGCAAATCTTGAAAAGCAAATAAATAGACTTTCGGCAGGAGTTGCTGTTAATAACTCGCTTGGTAATTCTATTGATAGTGCCGAGAAATCTATTCAAAGTAAGCTAAGCCAAGATGTAAATAAACAATCTGCAACAGAAAATTTGACCTCAGACAATAATGATAGAGTAACTATGCCTGAGTCAAGCTTCACTGCTGTCAGAAAGCCCATCAAACCATCGGATACAAATGTACAGACGGAACAATCTGTAAATGTTACAGGCAAATCGGTTGCACCAAAAAGTGCGGTTGATTTTGACCAAATAGTCAAAAATGCAGTCCCGTTTGCTATGTGGCCGGAAGTTATAGAGGAAATAAGCAAATACAGCAAAACTATTGCAAGTGCCTTAAAAGGTTCTACGGCATATACAAGTGCAAATTATTTGCTTATTGATACAGAGAATGACTTAGCCTATGAATTGCTTAAAAACTCTGCCCAAAAGAATAGCATTCGGAACACAGTGTTTAATATATCGGGTATCAAATATAGTATGGGACCATACAAGAAGAGAGATAGCAACTCCCAACCAAATGACACTTTGTTAAAATTTATAAATGATGCAAAGTCAAACGGTATAAATGTTACAGAATTTCAATAACAATATAACAGTATACGACAACATATAACTGAAAGGAAGTTTATAATTATGAAGGTAAGATTACCACAAGGTGCAGGTAAAGGCACTCCGAACAATTTACAACAACTCGCAAGACAAGCACAAAAGATGCAAGAGGATATGGACGCTGCAAACGCAGAACTTGAAGCAAGGGAATATACAGCAACAGCCGGTGGAAATGCCGTTAAGGTTACAATGACAGGCAAACTTGAGATTACAAACCTCGAGATTTCAAAAGATGTTGTTGACCCAGAGGATATTGAAATGCTCTCTGACCTTGTTACTGTCGCTGTAAACGAAGTCATCAGGACCGCTACAACAGAAAAAGAGGAGATTCTCTCCAAAATTTCCGGTGGTCTTAGTGTCCCAGGTTTATTCTGATAATGTCAGGTTACAATGTTGCACCGCTCTCAAAACTCATAGAGCAATTTGAGCGTTTACCAGGGGTAGGTGCAAAAACTGCCCAACGGTTAGCCTATTTTGTGCTTAATATGCCACAATCTCAAGCAGAGGAATTTGCCAAGTCTATAACAGAGGCTAAGAGCAAGATTAAGTATTGCAGTATTTGCTGTAACTTTACGGACAAAGATATTTGTCCTATTTGTAGCAATAGTGCAAGAGATGAGTCTGTAATATGCGTTGTAGAAGACCCACGAGATTCGTTTGCTATCGAAAATACCCACGAGTATAACGGCAAATATCATATATTGCACGGTGCTATGTCACCGCTTAACGGTATAGGTCCAGACCAATTACGCATAAAGGAACTCTTGGCGAGGCTTAACAATGATGTTGTAAAAGAGGTAATAATGGCGACAAACCCAACTGTCGAGGGCGAAACAACCGCTATGTATATTTCAAAACTTTTAAAACCTCTCGGGATAAAAGTAACACGGCTTGCGTATGGGATACCTGTTGGTGGCGACCTTGAATATGCCGACGAGGTTACTTTGGTTCACGCATTAGAAGGCAGGA
>CAZZHP010000067.1:0-5005 GCA_964653925.1 uncultured Eubacteriales bacterium
GCAAAGGGTTGATAATCTCGCCGTTATCGCCCGACAGCATTTCTTGCCATAAGGAACTTGAACTTGTCATAAGAGAAGACGAGGAGAACATAGTCGAACTCGAACTGCTCATAGCGGACATATCTATACCCATATACTCCATAATCATATCCTGCATAAGTTGTTCCGTGTCTGATACAATAATCTCGCCATCAACATTTTTTGTATAAATAAGCAGGTTGTTGTCATAAGTATATTGCACACCTGTAACGGCGGTTTGCAGATTAGTAGTGCTGTCTGGGTTTGCACGCTCTGTTTCCAAATATTTTTTAAAAGATTTGAGGTCATTTTTGTGTTCCTCAGTAGAATTTAAGGAATTCATAAGGTTATACACCATAGCCTTTTGGTAAACAGCATCGTTTTCGTGTTGCTCGACAGACTCCGCCTTGCCCATAAAGGTCTGTATAAGCGTGCTGACATCAATGTGTTTTGCCTCTAAGGTCAGCGGATAAGATGACAGGGTGTCCTCTTGAACGGTATTTATGTAAACAGTTGTACCCTGCGACACGGCATAGATAAGCGAAATTCCGATTATGCCTATACTGCCCGCAAAAGATGTAAGTGCGGTACGGCCCTTCTTGGTAAACAGGTTTTTGAGTGAAAGTCCAAACGAGGTAAAGAAAGACATAGACGGCTTCTTGTTTTTGTGATTTTCGATTTGTATTTGTTTTTCTGTTTCTATCTCGGTTGCAATCTCGGCAGCGGAGAGCGGGGCAGAGTCATTTTTAATCTCGCCGTCTAAGATATTAATTATGCGTGTTGAGTATTGCTCGGCGAGGTTCGGGTTGTGCGTGACCATAATAATTAGGCGGTTTTTGGATATTTCCTTTAAAATCTCCATAACCTGCACGCTTGTCTCGGTATCTAACGCACCTGTCGGTTCGTCTGCAAGTATAATGTCGGGGTTGTTTACAATAGCACGGGCAATAGCGACTCTCTGCATTTGACCGCCCGACATCTGACTTGGCTTCTTGCGTAATTGAGAGCCAAGTCCGACTTCTTCGAGGGCTTTTTTGGCTCTTTTCCTGCGTTCTGACTTAGACACACCCGATAGCGTTAGTGCAAGTTCGACATTTTGTAGCACGGTTTGGTGGGGGATAAGGTTGTAACTCTGGAACACAAAGCCGATAGAATGGTTGCGGTAAGAGTCCCAGTCCCTATCCGTGAAATTTTTGGTTGACTTGCCGTTGATGATAAGGTCACCGCTCGTATATTTGTCAAGACCGCCAACTATATTAAGCAAGGTTGTCTTACCACAGCCTGATGGGCCGAGTATGGACACAAACTCGCTCGTTCTAAATTGCAGGTCAATGCCTTTGAGAGCCTTGACTGTTTCGCCCCCTGTATGATATTCTTTGGTTATGCCTCTTAATTGTAGCATAATAATCTGTTCCCCTTTTTATTCTTTAAAATTTATATAATGTCTAACTGTGTTAGATAGTATATAATATAAAAAGCGTTTTGTCAAGAAAAATCTGTAAATTTTCATCTAATTATAATAATTCTATCACCTTTGGGGTAATAGTCCAGAGGAAAATTCAAGAATAGTTATAAACATTTAATGTTGACAAATATGTTAATAATGTGGAAAAAGTATAAATATTACCCGTATTATACAATAAAAGGTATAAATTGACAGGATAATTTAACATAATTTAAGGGACACCCCTTGTTAACCGACCCTAAAAATTAGACTTTTGGGGGATAAAAGTGTAAAGTGTCCCATTTTGTTAGAATTTTAATTTTTATAATCGGATAGGCATTTCTCGATTACATAAGCCACACCGTTGTCAGTGTTTGCAGGGGCTATATGTTTGGCAGATTTTTTAACCAAAGCCATAGCATTGTCAACAGCATAAGAGTTATCGCACATTTCAAGCATGGCAATATCGTTACCGCTGTCGCCGATAGTGGCAATTTCGTCGGTTGTTATGCCGAGCCTGTCGCACAGGAACTTAATTCCTTGGGCTTTGTTTGTGTCTTTTTGGGTGATTTCAAGGTTATGCTCGTAGGAACTTGCACAGTCAAACTCCAAAAGTTCCTGCGTAGAGTTGATTACATTAAACATTTGCTCTGAGTTATTAAAGAAAAGCACAACCTTCTGTAAATGACTATCCTCTTTGCAAATTTCATCAAACAGGTTATCAACAATAGTTGCGTTAAATTCCGCAAATGTTAACAGCATATCATAAAAAGAAGTCCCTTTTACAAGGTCAAACAAGGACCTCTGGTAACAACTCTTGCCGTTTATCATAGCAAAGTAGCATACATCTTGCATATAATCTTTTTTGAGAATGTCGATTATAAGTTCCTTGTCCATATATTGATTGTAAATAAACTGTTTATTTTTGACATCATAAACAGAGGCACCCGTGGACAAAATAAGATATTCAAGCCCTTTTATATCAAAAATCTGTTGAGGTATATCGCCCAACGCTCTGCCTGTTGTAGGCACAAATTTAATGCCCGACTCAATAGCCCTCTCAATAGCTTCAAGGTTAGTCTGTGTCGTTGTAGAAATATCAACCAACAAGGTGTCGTCCATATCTGAAAAAATTGCTTTAATACTCATAAATTCCCCGACCCTTCGTGTAATAAATAAAATATATTTGCAGAAAAAAATAAGCAAGGACAACTAAAAGTCCTTGCTTATGTAATTTTTAATCTGCAAAACCAGATTCGACAAGGGCAACAAGACCATCAACGGCAGTTTGTTCATCAACGCCATCAGCAATAATCTTGATGTCAGTGCCACCAACGATACCAAGAGAAAGTACACCGAGCAAACTTTTAGCGTTAACTCTTCTTTCTTCTTTCTCTATCCAAATTGTTGACTTGTATTCGTTAGCCTTTTGAATAAAGAATGTTGCTGGACGGGCGTGCAAGCCTGCTTTGTTTTGAACTACTACTTCCTTAGTGAACATAATGTGATATCCTCTCTTCCAAATTTATTATTTTAATATAACCAAAAATATCGAATACTACATATATAATTATATAACTTTTTTTACAATAGGTCAATACCTAAAAAAATTTTCGTTTACATACACTATAGAATGCACAAAAATAGGCTGTTATTTGTGAATTTTATAGTACCAAATAAATAAATCATTTGAATAAAATGTGTTTTTTTGTGCAATATGACTAAAAAATATTTAATTATTTTGCATTTTGTCCCTTTGCTGTTCCAAGAATTTGCGTTCTTTGTCAGACAAGTTGGCATTTTGTAACATCTCGGGACGCTTTTGGAGCGTGCGTAATATAGATTGCTCCCTACGCCATTTGTTGATATTAGCGTGATGACCGCTCAGGACCTCGGGCGGAACTTCACGATTGTTCCAAACGGCAGGTCGGGTGTATTGCGGGTATTCAAGCAAGCCGTTATAGTGGCTCTCCTCGGTAAAACATTCATCATTAGTAAGCACATCAGGGGCAAGCCTGCTCAACGCATCAGCCAAGACTAACGCAGGCAACTCGCCACCTGTAAGCACATAATCACCGATAGAGATTTCCTCATCAACAAGTTCCTCCAAAACACGCTCATCAACACCCTCGTAATGTCCGCATAATATGCAGATATTCTCGATTTGTGCCAATTCTTTGAGCCTTTGCTGTGTCAGGGTCTTGCCCTGTGGCGACATATAGATAAAATGAGGCTTAGAGCCGGTATCTCGGCATATACTCTCAAAGCATTTTGCAATAGGCTCGCACATCATAACCATACCCATACCTCCGCCGTAAGGCGAATCATCAACACGGTTGTGTTTATTAAAGGCAAAATCACGCAACTGGTGGCAATTTATAGTTATAGCACCCTTGCTCCTTGCCCTGCCGATTATACTTTCGGACAGAACCGACTCGCACATCTCGGGAAAAAGTGTGATAATATCAATCTTCATCATCAAAGAGTCCCCTCATAATCTTGATAAAAACTACATTTTTGTCAAGGTCAATAGATTTTACAATATCATCAATGACAGGTATATACACATCTCTGCCGTTTTTGTCACGCATTTGGTAAATATCGTTGGCACCTGTGTTAAAAACATCGGTAATAGTGCCGTATTCTATACAAGTGTCAATATCCTTGACAGTCAAGCCGATTATATCTTGTATAAAAAATTCCTCATCATCAAGCTCAATGTCATCTCGGTCAACATAGACAACCTTGCCACGCAACAGGTCGGCATCGTTTATATTGTCAATGCCGTCAATTTTCATTATTGCAACATTTTTGTTAGGGCGACTTTTGACTTTAATTTTTTGAGTGCCGTTGTTAAAATATAAGGTCCTTAAAGTGCAGAATTCCTCGACAGAATTGCACCAAACCTCTACACGAACTTCGCCCTTTAATGCGTGCGTGCTGACTATCTTACCGGCTTCAAGGTATTTATCCATAATTTAACCCCACTTAATCTATTTACGCTTGCCTGATTTGGCATAATTAAGCGTTATACACAAATTATTTTTGCAAATTAGTTGTAGTCTTTAAAAATTCAGAAAGTTTATTTTCGATAATTTCCACACCACCGACAACATCACTCTCGATATTAAGTGGCATAATAGGGTCGTGGACGGATAAACGGAGCAGGAACCAGCCGTTACCCTCGCCATCACCAAACGATACACGAACACCCTCACGGTTATCGTCGGCAATATTCCAGCCGAGTTTGGCAGCGTATGCTTCAAGGTCGGCAATAACCCCCTCGCCATAAGTGCGGAAGTCGCTCGTGGTAATTTTGAGGCGAATTTCTTTGCTCTCGACAGGCTCTTTGAGGTCCTTGATTAGCGTATCAAGGCTCTTGCCCTGCCTATGAAGTTGAACCATTTTAATTAAAATCTTGGTGCAAAGGTAAGCACCATCATCAAGGAAGTAATTCTCACGCATAGCGGCATGACCTGAGGTTTCGATAGCAAGCGGACAATTTATACCGTTAGCGTTGAGTTCAAGTGCCTTGTTGATAAC
>CAZZHP010000068.1:0-4983 GCA_964653925.1 uncultured Eubacteriales bacterium
GCGGTGTAGGCAAGAGCCTTGTTACATCTATGCTTGCGGTTACTATGAACCGCAGGGGCTACAAGACTGCCGTACTTGATGCGGATATTACAGGGCCGTCTATCCCAAAGGCATTCGGACTCAAAGAAAAATGCAAGGGTAACGAGTTTGGAATTATCCCCGCAACTACCAAGACAGGCATTGATGTAATGTCGGTTAATTTGCTCTTGCCTAACGAAACAGACCCTGTTGTATGGCGAGGCCCTGTTATTGCAGGTACAGTTAAGCAATTCTGGACTGATGTTATTTGGAAAGATATAGACTATATGTTTGTCGATATGCCCCCTGGCACAGGTGATGTACCGCTTACTGTATTCCAGAGTATTCCGCTTGATGGCATTATTATAGTTACATCTCCGCAGGAACTTGTATCAATGATAGTCGAAAAAGCCGTTAAAATGGCTAATATGATGAATGTGCCGGTGCTTGGTATTGTCGAGAATATGAGTTATTTTGAGTGCAAGGACTGCCACAAAAAGCACAGCATCTTTGGCGAAAGTCATATTGATGATGTCGCTGAACAATGGGGTACAGAGGTTTTGGCAAAGTTGCCGATTGACACTTCTCTTGCCAAATGTGCAGACACAGGCACAATGGAATTATTTGTCGGTGATTATGCTGACAAGGCTGCCGATAGGATAGAAAATATATAAAATTAAATAAAAGTTAAAATATTTATAAAATGTATTGATTTTTTTAAAAAATATGTTAGAATATAAGAAAAAGATAAAGGAGGTTCCTTACTATGTCATACAAAATTAGTGAAGAGTGCATTTCTTGCGGTGTATGTGCAGATGAATGTCCGGTAAGTGCTATTTCTGAGGGCGATAGCCAATATGTAATTGACCCAGAAGTTTGCGTTGAATGCGGTGCATGTGCAGATGTTTGCCCAGTTAGCGCTCCGGCTGCTGAATAATTTTTGCAATACTTAAAAAGGTGATGTCGATAACTCGGCATCACCTTTTTTGTGCGTTGTTTTAGTTTGTATTTGCTGTGTCAAAATAACTGCAAGTATTTTTTAATTTTAAAATACTAATTTATTCGTACTTTTGTTTAAGTGTGTTAAGTATCATATTTGCACACATATAGATATTACCGCCACCGAGCGTCAGCACAAGGTCGCCCTCGCTTGCGTTTTGGCAGACATAGTTTGCTATATCCTCAAACTTATCAATACATACGGAGTTTGGCACCTTTGCACCCAAGTCAGTTGAATAGATGTTATAAGTGTTTGTTTCTCTAACAGGCAAAATCTCGGATATAATCGCCCTGTCAGGTATGCTCAGGGCTTTGGCAAAGTCATCGAGCAACATAGCGGTACGGGAGAATGTATGCGGTTGGAACACTGCCCAAACACGGTTGAAATTCATATTTTTGGCTGCCATAAGTGTTGCGGTAAGTTCTGTCGGGTGGTGGGCAAAGTCGTCGGCAACGGTAATGCCGTTTACCTTGCCCAAAAATTCAAACCTGCGGTGGACACCGCCGAAATTGTGCAGGTTATCTGAAATCTCCCGTGGAGTTGCTCCCAAGATATGGGCAACGGTTGCCGCCGCCATAGCGTTGTAAATATTGTGTTCGCCAGGGACAATAAGTGATATAGTGGTCAGTTTTTCGCCCTTGTGCATAAGGTCAAACTGATTGTTCGCACCTGTTGAACTCTGTATGTTAGTCGCATAATAGTCATTGTCAGGGTTAAAGCCGAATGTTACCCGTGGTATTGTGATATCGGTCAGTGAGTTTATGGTGTTTTGGTCATCACCGTTAATTACCATCATACCCGAAGTTTGTTTGGCAAATTGATTAAATGACTTTTGGATATTTTCAAGGCTGCCAAAATAGTCAAGATGGTCGGCATCTATGTTCAAAATAACCGATATATAAGGGGTTAATTGCAAAAATGAGTCAACATATTCGCACGCTTCGCATACAAGAATATCGCTGTTGCCAACATAACTGTTACCGCCTATAAACGGCAGTTTGCCACCGATAATTGCGGACGGGTCAAAGTTAGAGCCGATTAAAATTTGCGATAACATAGCGGTTGTCGAGGTCTTGCCGTGTGTGCCGGAGATAGCAATAGTGCGGTTATATCTGCGTGAGACTATACCGAGCATTTGGCTCCTTTCGAGGCAAGGGATATTCCTGTTTTTTGCCTCGACAAGTTCTGGGTTATCTGCCTTGACGGCGGCGGTATATACGACAAGTTCTGCGTTTGAAATATTTGAGGCCTTATGTCCCATAAATACAGTAATGCCGTAACTGCGGATACGCTCCAATGTGTCGGACTGCGAGGTGTCAGAGCCTGTAAGGTTGAACCCTTCGCTTAATAAAATCTCGGCAAGCGGACACATACCCGAACCACCTATACCTATAAAGTGAATATTTTTGACCTTGTCTAATATATCTTGATATGTTTCATCTATGTGATTTCTCATAACAGTAATTCTCCTTGACTAAATGTAAAGTAGTATAACAAAAACCTATATAAATATTATAATTATAAATCTAAATATTACCTAAATGTTAAAATTAAAATTCGGTACAAATAAACATAGTTATATTATATTGCAGAAAAAGGAAAAAATAAATAGGAAAATTAAAAAAAATAAAAAATTTTTAAAAAGTTGCATTCAAATGTGCAACTTTTTTGCTTTTTGGAGGGATATGTGGAAGGAGGTTTTGGATTGAGTACAAATTCAGGCAAACTTACAAAGCAAGAGCGGTGCTTTTGTTCGAGTTTTGTAGAGTGTGGCAACACAAAAGAGGCTGCCAAAGCATCAGGGTATCTCGAAAACCCCAAAAAGTCGGGCGAAGAATTGTTAAGCAATCCAAAAATTTTGCAGGAAATCTCGCATATTGCAGGTTTACGCAAAGAAATCTTGGGGAATATTGCTTATACGGGATATTTGAGGTTGGCATTTGGCGGTGTGAGTGATGCGGTTCGGTTGCTGTTTGCGGATAGTCCGACTGATGAGCAAATTGCGGATATGGACTTGTTCTCGGTTGCCGAAATCAAAAAGCACAAGGACGGCTCAATGGAGTTTAAGTTTGCTGACAGATTAAAGGCACTCGAAAAATTAGAGATGGCACTGCCTAACAACGATGACAGAGCCGTTCCGTTCTACGAGGCGTTAAGGCAGGCATCTCGGTCGATAGGTCAAGGACAGGGGTTTGAATCAAATGAAGTTTAAGCCGTTTTCTCAAAAGCAACTTGCGGCACTGTGTTGGTGGTGCGGTGATTACAGCGACAGGTCGGCACTTATCTGCGACGGTGCGGTCCGCAGCGGTAAGACCTTTTGTATGTCTATATCGTTTGTTGCGTGGAGTTTTTATCGGTTTGATGGCAAGAGTTTTGCTATTTGCGGCAAAACAGTAAGGTCAATCAGGCGGAATATCATTGTCCCCATACTGCCTGTTTTAAGGCAACTTGGGTTTGAAATTACCGAAAAAGTGTCGCAGAATTTGGTACAGATAACTTACAAGGGCAGAAGTAATATGTTCTATCTGTTTGGCGGTAAAGATGAGGGCTCAGCATCTCTGATACAGGGTATGACGCTTGGCGGAGTTTTGTTCGACGAAGTTGCACTTATGCCTCGTTCTTTTGTAGAACAGGCACTTGCAAGGTGTAGTTTGGAGGGTTCTACATTTTGGTTTAACTGCAACCCTGAATACCCGCGACATTGGTTCTATACAGAGTGGATACAAAAGGCGGAGCAGAAAAACGCACTGTATCTGCATTTTACAATGGAGGATAATCCATCGTTATCTGCAAATATAATTGACCGTTACAAGTCATTATATACAGGGGTATTTTACCAACGGTTTGTTTTGGGCAAGTGGGTGTCGGTATCGGGGGCGGTTTATCCGTTTATGGAAAATAGCGAAATGTACTACAAAAAGCCGACAGGCAAGGCACAAAAATACGCTATATCCTGCGACTACGGAACGGTCAACCCTACATCTATGGGACTGTGGGGGCTATATGACGGCATTTGGTACAGGATAGATGAATACTACTATAATTCGAGGGCGACAGGCTATCAGCGTACAGATGAGGAGCATTACAGCGAGTTGTGCAAACTTGCCTATGGCAAAGAGATAAGCACTGTTGTAGTTGACCCGTCGGCAGCGAGTTTTATCACGCTTATCGGCAGGAGGAGTGAGTTCAAGGTAACTCCTGCAAAGAACAATGTTGTTGATGGAATTAGGCAGGTTTCCTCCGCATTAAAAGAGGACAAAGTGAGAATTTGCGATTGCTGTAACGATGCTAAGCGGGAATTTATGTTATATCGTTGGAAAGAGGGCGGAGAGGACACCCCTGTCAAAGAAAATGACCACTCAATGGACGATATAAGATATTTTGTAACAACTGTTTTGACCCCAAATAACAGCAAGGTTATGGCAATAGCAGTATCAAGATGAAAGGAGTTGAAATTGTGAAATTATTTAAACGAAACAAGCAAACACCACAAAATGCCCTGTGCGTACAAACAGCAGAAAAGGTCGGCAAAAATCACCCTTTTGTGTCCTTGTCGGACTACATACCGCTTAAACAAACCGAGTGTGAACTATACTCCGCACTTAGAGAGGGCGTGCCGATAATTGACGCCTCTATAAGAAAGTTAGTCAGGCTGATAGGCAGTTTTAGTATCGAGAGTGATAACAAAAGGCTACAAAATAATCTTAATAATTTTTTGGAAAATGTTAAGGTAAACGGCACATCAAGCGGTATTATGAGTTTTGTGTATACTTATTTTGACCAACTGCTGACCTACGGTACGGCGGTCGGCGAGATGGTAGAGAACAACACAGGGGATAATATTGCTATGCTGTACAACGCTCCGCTTAAAAATATCGAGGTACAAACCGCCCAGAACGGAGTAGATGTAATTGTCTGTACCAAGACAAACGGCGGTTTGGCTACACCGGTTACTAATCAAGACT